>NZ_JBVICA010000004.1:0-220021 GCF_055573115.1 Streptomyces sp. NPDC030222 | reverse complement strand
TACCCCCCCCCCCCCACCCCCACCCCCCCCCCCCCCCCCCCCCCCCCCCCTCCCCCCCCCCCCCACCCCCCCCCCCCCCCTCCCCCCGGGACGGTCGCCTTCGGGGGGTACTGGAAGTCGAGGACAGCCACCGATGAGGGGAGCGGTCCGTGCCACACTCCGATGCCGTAATCCACCCCCGGCCGGACGGGATGTACGACCGCGTGGCCGAGTGGGAGGCCCTCATGGCCTTCGCGAGCGCACCTCAGCAGGGTCCCGCTCTCGGCGTCGTCTCGGGACGGCGCCGACAGGGCAAGACCTACCTCCTGAGGGCGCTGACCAGAGCCACGGGCGGCTTCTACTTCGGGGCGCAGGAAGTCACAGAGGCGGAATCGCTCCATCAGCTTGCCGACCAGTTCGCCCTGCACACCGGCACTTCGCCTGCACTCGACTGGCGTGGATGGGGGGACGCTGTCGACGCCCTGCTCGCCCTCGGGGATCAAGGACCGGTTCCCGTGGTCATCGACGAGTTCCCCGACCTGGTCCGGCAGAGCCCAGCCCTCCCCTCCATCGTTCATGGTGCCCTCCACCGCCTGCAGGCCCGGAGTCGGCCGGGCCGCGTCCGACTGCTGCTCAGCGGCAGCACCGTCTCTGTCATGCACCGCCTTTTCAGTGCATCCTCCCCGTTGCGGGGGCTGGCGACGCTGGAACTCGCGGTCCGCCCACTGGACTTCCGGCAGGCGGCCGGGCTCTGGGGCATCGACGATTCCCCGCTTGCGCTGCTCGTGCACGCCGTGGTGGGAGGAACTCCCGCATACCGGTACGAGTTCGTCGCCGACGACATCCCGACAGGTCCGGACGACTTCGACGGCTGGGTGTGCAGGACCGTGCTCAATCCCCGCAGGCCCTTGTTCTGGGAGGCACGCCACCTGCTCGAGCAGGAGGCGGACCACTGGGACCGGGCTCTGTGCCATTCGGCATTGACCGCCATCGTCTCGGGATGCTCCACTCGCGGCGAGGTCACCCAGTCTGTGGTCCGTCCCCTGCCCGAGGTGTCCAAGACCCTGGCGCTGCTGGAGGACTCGGGCCTGCTGCAGAGCGAAACCGACGCCTTCCGGCCAGGCCTGAAGCGTTACCGCATTGCGGAGCCGTTCCTGGCCTTCGACCACGCGATCGTGTGGCCGAACCGCTCGGCGCTCGAACAGTCGGACACCGCGCACGTCTGGCAACGCGCCCGCTCCGTCTTCGACGCATCGGTGGTCGCACCGGACTTCGCTCAGGTGTGCCGGGACTGGGCTGCGAAATTCGCCGCTCCGGACACTTTCGGGGCACCTGCCGCAACCGCGTCCCACGGCTCACTTCCGGGTTCGCAAAGCTGCACGCCAATCGACGTCGAGGTGGTCGTGCGCGGTGAGTCGAACCGTCGGCCCGGCCCCCTGCTGTCGGTCGGACAAGCACGCTGGAACGAAGTCATGGATCTCCCTCACCTGGAGCGCCTGCACCATCTGCTGGCTCTGCTCGCCGACAGCGGCGAAGACATCGCCCGGGCGAGGCCGGCCTGCTACAGCGGCGCAGGTTTCACACCTGAGCTACGTGCGGCGGAGGCTCGCCGTGAGGTGCTCCTCGTCGGCCTCGACCGGCTGTACCGAGGTCGGTAGCGTTGGCAGGTGCGCCGGGAGAGCCGTTTCCTGGCCGATGTGGGCGGCCCCGCCGGGCGCCGGTCATCGCCCGGGCCGCCGGGTTGCGGACCGACCCGAGGTGCCATTTCCAGGGCAGGAACAGCCACGACCAGGCCGAGCAGGTCGCCGCCGCCCATCGCCGACTATTCCTTGGGTCATTCCGGGGCCGGCAGTCCCTCTCTCGGCGATGTCGGCGGCTCGACCGAGTGGAAGCTGCCTCAGACCGCTCCTCGGACTACCGCGAAAGCCTGGACTCTACTGTGGGTGGCGCAGCCGCCACGCCCGAACGGCCCACTGCACCGCCCTACGACAGGCGCGAGCAGGCGGTCACTCCTACCGTCGCCAGAGGACGACAGTTCCATGCGATTCGGGCGAAGGCGCACGGGCGCAGAGGCGGCGAGGAGACGGATACATGCCAGAGCGACGAATGGGGGCTCGCGGTGCGAGAAGGGGGCTGAGCCGCATTGCCGGAGCCTGCGTGATCGCCGTGGGGTTGGCCTTCACGAGCTGCCCGCCCCACGCCGCCGCGAGTTCACCACCCGACCGGCCGCACCTGTGCGCGACGGAGCCCGCTGCCCCGACCGGCAGTGCCACCACGCCGCCGCCGATCACTTCGGGCAGCGACGTATGGAGCTTCGTCTCCGAGCCGGACCTTCACCCCCAGCGGGTCACGGTGACTGCGCACAAGCCCGGGACGGCTCGCGGCAAGATCTTCGTCGGCCCCTATGCCATCGGCACCGCGGTAGTCGGTCAGACGGGGGCGCTGATCTCCGACAACTCCGGCGATCCGGTCTGGTTCCGCCCCCTGTCCTCGCCCGACCTCCAGAACGCGGACTTCAAGGTTCAGACCTATCACAATCCCAGGACCGGAAAGGCGCAGCCGGTGCTGACCTGGTGGCAGGGATCCATCGCCATTCCGCCCACCTACACGAACCTGCCGGGCGGCGCCCCCGAGCCGGGCGGGTGCTACTACATCTACGACGATCGCTACCGCCTGCTCAAGACGGTCTTCGCGCATCACGGCTTCTACCCGGACGAGCACGAGTTCCTGCTGACCCGCAGGGGGACCGCACTGTTCATCGCGACCAAGCCTGTCCCCATGGATCTCACCCCCTACGGGGGGCCGAAGGACGGGGCCATCCTGGACAGCGAGGTCCAGGAAGTCGACCTGGAAACGGGGAAGCTCGTCTTCTCGTGGGACCTGCTGGATCACCTGGACCCCGCCGACTCCGAGGTGCCTGCCTCCGATGCGGCGACGTCAGGCGGGGTATGGGACGCCTACCACCTGAACTCGATCGACGAGGGGCCCAAAGGGGAACTGCTGATCTCGGTCCGGAACTTCTGGGCGATCTTCGACATCTCCAAGAAGTCCGGAGCGATCCGCTGGCAACTCGGTGGCAATAAGAGCGACTTCACCTTCGGCCCCAATGCGGACTTCTACTGGCAGCACGACGCGCGGTTCGGGCCGGACAACAAGATCAGCTTGTTCGACGACGGCTGCTGCAACCAGCCGGACGGCACACCGGAACAGGAGTCCCACGGCCTGGTCCTGGACCTGGACTTCGACGACCGCCGCGCGACCGCCGCGCGGACCTACTACCACCAGCCACCGCTCTTCTCGGCGTCCCAGGGAAACACTCAGGCCCTCGCCAACGGCAACAAGTTCATCGGATGGGGCCAGAACTCGTACTACTCGGAATACGCCGACGCGGGAAACACGGAAGGCAACGGCTCGGAGAACCTGCTCTACGACGCGAAGCTGCCGGGCTCGAACATCTCGTACCGGGCCTTCCGGAACGAGTGGGTCGGCAAGCCCTACTATCCGCCGAGCGCAGCGGCGAAGACCGACAACGGGAACAGTGTCGTCTACGCCTCCTGGAACGGTTCGACGCAGACCAGAGCGTGGCGGGTGCTCGCAGGACCCGACCCCGATTCCCTGTCGGTGGTCGTGCGAAAGGCGGAACGCACCGGGTTCGAAACGGCGATCCCGGCGGACGATCCAGGACCGTACTTCCAGGTCAAGGCGTTGGACGAAAAGGGTCACGTCCTCAAGTCCTCCGACGTCGTGACCCTGACCCGCTGAAGGCCGACCCATGAATGAGCCACGTCCCGATCCCGACCGCCGGACCCATCTCGGAATGCGCCCCGGCGAACTCGACGGAAAATGGTACGCGAAGTACTGGAACCCGGTTATGGCTCCACTGCCGGAGCACATCAAGGAGGCGATCGATCTCGGTCCGCAGGCACCCCCTTTGTGTCTGGGCCTGGACGATGCGGGCACCTTGGGAGAGCCCGGCGATCAGGACCTCGAGAACGGATACAGCCTCTTCGACGACGGCTCCATGCACATCGCCACATCGACTCGGATGCCGAGGGTGTCACCGGACATGGTGGACTGGTGGTTCTGGTGGCACACCACGGAGACCCAGCGGTACAAGCTGTGGTATCCACGTGCCCACCTGTACGCGGAATGGTCCGGCGGCACGGCGGACCGGAGCGCCACCCACCGTGAGAGGTATGTCGGCGGCACGTCGTTCGTCGACGAGTACGTCGGTAACGTGCTGGGCGAGCTCGCCATTCGCTTCGTCCGTCCCAGCAGCCTGGGATTCAGCGAGGACGGGCTCGATCCGGAGAAGGCAACGGCGATCTGCGCGAGAGTCGGTTTCTCGCACGTCCCTCTCGACTGGGGTCATCTGGTCCATCATGTGCGCCGGGTGAACGGTGGCGCCGAGATGCGTTCGCGCTTCTGGATGGGCGGGAAGTACGTCGCCCCCCGTGGAGGAGCCTCCCTGACCGGTGAACTCGAGAAGGTCGCGGAAGGCGTGAGACATCTCGGAGACGCGCAGGCCCGCGCCATGATCGTGCACTGCTCGCAGGAGATGAACCACCTCGCCGCGTTCCTCCCTGACATCTTCGACGAATTCAAACACCGTGAACAAATGTGAACAGTCCGGATGTCCTGCGCCCGGGGGCTCGGACGACAGGTGATGTGCATGGAACCCGGCGAAGGGAACGGACATGGCGAACCAGATCGAGGGCAGGGTGCTGCGGCGCGGTGACTACCGCTACGAGAGCCTGCGCCGTGAGGCCTGCTGGCACTCTGGGGTCCCGGACCGCCACCCCGAGGTGATCGTGCTGGCGAACGACGAGGACGACGTCGTCGGAGCGGTGAAGCTGGCCAGGGAGGAAGGCCTGCAGATCGCCGTGCGTTCCGGCGGCCACAGCTGGTCCGGGTCGCACCTGCGTGACGGCACGGTGTTGATCGACCTGTCCAATCTGCGCCATGTGACGGTCGACATGGAGGCGATGACCGGCACAGCCCAGCCCGGCATCAAGGGATCGGAGCTCAACTCGCTGCTGGCGGAGAAGGACCTGTTCTTCCCCACGGGGCACTGCACGGGCGTCTCCATCGGCGGTTACCTGCTTCAGGGCGGATTCGCCTGGGCCGGGCGGGACTACGGACCGGCCTGCATGTCGGTCACCGGCATCGACGCGGTCACTGCCGGAGGGGAGCGGATCCACGCCGACGAGACCCGGAACGCCGACCTGCTCTGGGCCGCCAGAGGCGCCGGTCCCGGATTCTTCGCCGTCGTCACCCGCTTCTACGTCAAGCTCTACCCGCGCAAACGGATCACGATGAACAGCGGCTACTTCTGGCCCGCCTCGGCCGCGCGGGACGTCTACGCCTTCGTGCACGAGATCGGCCGCCAGACGCCCACAGAGATCAATCTCATGTGCAACCGCGATCCGATGACGAACAACGAGCCGCTCATCTCCCTCAATGCCACCGCCTTCACCGACACCGAGGAGGAGGCCAGGGAGCAGCTGTCGGTCTTCGAGTCCTGCCCGTCGCGCGCTCAGGTGCTCACCACACGGCTCAACGAGGTGACGGACACCGGCACGCTGAGCCGGCTCGGCACCGATCCGCACTACGACGAGACCAAACGCTATCTGGCAGACAACATGTGGACCCATGCCTCCTTCGACGACCTCTGGCCCAACTTCGAGGCCATGCTGGAAGTCTGGCCTCCGGCACCCTCGCACATGGTGCTGTACAACTGGGGCGGATACGAGGGGCAGCCCGAACGCCCGCCGATGGCCTTCTCGGTGGAAGACGAGCTGTACTACGGGCTGTACGCGGCCTGGTCCGATCCGGCCGACGACCGGAAGTACACGCAGTGGGTGACCGAGCACATGCGGGCCTGGGAGCCGTACGCCAGCGGCATCCAGCTGGCCGACGAGAACCTGCTCAACCGCCCCTACCGCTTCCTGACAGACGAGAACCTCCGACGCCTCGACGACCTCCGCTCCACCTGGGATCCCGACGGGCTCTTCATCTCCTGGCTCGGCCGCCCCTACCCAGGCACTGACACTGCGGACGTGAGGTGACCGTCCGGCGACGAGCACCTCCTCACGCTGTTCGACGGCCCGTCCGCTCGCACGCCTTACGGCCTGTCCTGGTCTGCCTGAACCTCCGCCCCCGAAACAGAGAACGGGCGGGGTCAATCAGTGATGCGGAACCACAGCGAGGGGGCATTCGGCATGGTGCAGCACCGCGTGGTTCACCGGCCCCAGATGCATGCCGGCACGGCCGTCCCTGCGCCGTGCTCCCACGACGAGCAGAGCGGCGGCCGACGAGACGTCCAGCAGTACGTCACGAGCGCGGCCCTCCGCGATGTGCCGCTCGACGCGCACCGAGCTGTGCAGCAGTCCCTGCAGGGCGTCATCGACAAGCGCCTCTGCCCGGCGTTCGGCCGTTTCCTCCTCCTCGGCGGAGTCCTCCGTCCGGTCGGGCACCGCTGAGGAGGCGGCGCGCCAGGCGTGGACCACTTCGAGCGGAACCCCGCGGAGTTCCGCCTCGCGCAGAGCGAAGGCCAAGGTCTGCGCCGCGGTTTCCGGATCCGCCATACCGGCGACCACACGGTCGCCGGCCGCAGCCCGGTCGGTGCCGCGCACGACGAATACGGGGGACTCCGCGTGCGCCGCGACCACGAGGCTCACCGAACCGAGCAGCAGGCCGGCGAGGGTACCGCCGCCCCGGCTTCCGACGACGACGGCGAAAGCCTCGTGACTCTGCTGCACGAGTGCGGCGGCGGCGTCCTCGGGGACCACTTCGCTGGTGGCTTTCACTGCGTCGCTGCGATGAAGGGCGCGCTCTGCGGCTACGCCTGTGATGTGCTCCGCGTAGACCTGCCCGACGGGCCGTTCAGCGCTGAACGACAATGCGTGACGTTCGTACCTCTCCCAGCGCGACGCATACACGATGCGCAGCGGCGCGCCGTGGAGGGCCGCCTCGTCCACGGCCCAGTCCAGCGCGTCGAGGCTCGGCCCCGATCCGTCGACCCCCACGATCAGCGGACGCTCCACGGCTCTCACCGCTTCCTCTTCCGTTGCGGACCCCTGACGTCGACGCTGCCACGCGCCGGCCGTCCGAGGGAGAGGCAGGGCGGCCCTGGCTCCAGGGCCGTTCGGCCCATGCGTCGCGCCGAGGTTGGCGCCGAAGGTGGTGACAGGGGAGGAAAGTCCGGAAGGGGGCCATGGTGAAGCAGCGCACGCTGGCCGCGCTCATCGGCTTCGATGACGCCTCGCCGCACGACGGAGGCGTGGGGACCGCCGTCATGGCGGAGATCGTGTGGCGCGCCGTCGACAGACCGCTGCCGCCGGGGGCGGGGGTCGGCACGTGCGAAGACGACCCGGGCCGGCTCATGGGCCTGCGGGAGCAGGGTGCGGAACCGGCCGTCGTGGTGTGCGCGGCGCACTTGGGGGCCGTCCGTCCGGGCCGGGTGTACCGCTCGGAAGCGGACCGTGCTCGCGTTGAGGAACGTGCCGCGCCCGACGCGCCCCGGCCGGGCTTGGGCGAGGACGTGGATCGCCCCTCGTACGCCTGCCCGAGTGGCCGGTGGTGTACCCGGTGGGGCTCTCGCCGGCCGTCGCGGCAGCAGTGGGGCCGACAGCCGCCGCCGTCGCGGACGAACGGGTCCGGCACCGCCACAGTAGCCGCCGCGCGAGTGCAGGAGGGATGACCGTGAAGCACGACAAGGTCGGCTCCGTCATGACCACCGATGTGGTCACCGCCGCCTACGACACCCCGTTCAAGGAGGTCACCCACCTGCTGCAACAGCACCGGATAAGCGGCCTTCCCGTCATCGACGACGACGAGAAGGTCATCGGGGTGATCTCGGAGACCGACATCGCGACCCGCCGGCCGGACACGGGCGAGAACGGGAGCGGCGCGCATCGGCTCCGCTGGGCCTCCCTCATGGGCAGGGCCCGCCCACGTGAGTCCAAGGCGCGTGCCCGTAACGCCGGGCAGTTGATGACCCATCCAGCCATAACCGTCCACGCCGAGCAGTCCATCGCCCAGGCGGCGCGCACCATGGCCGAGCGGCGCGTCGAACGGCTGCCGGTGGTGGACGTCGAGGACCGTCTCGTCGGCATGGTGACCCGCAGGGACCTCATGCAGGTCTTCCTGCGTCCCGACCCCGAGATCCGCCGCGAGGTGATCGACGAGGTCGTGGTCCAGTCACTCTGGCTGGCCCCCGAGTCGATCGACGTCAGTGTGCAGGACGGTGTCGTCACGCTGTCGGGGCAGATGGAACGCCGCAGTGAGATCCCCGTCGCCGTAAGGCTGACCGGCCAGATCGACGGCGTGGTCGCCGTGGAGGACCGGCTCTGGTACCGCATCGACGACTCGCACACCCAGGAGACCCTGCCATGACCGGTTCACCGCACATCGTCAGCGACGTCATGACCCACACTGCCGTCGCGGTGGGGCGCCGCGCCGCCTACAAGGAGATCGTGGAAGTGATGGAGCAGTGGAAGGTCAGCGCCCTGCCGGTGCTCGAGGGCGACGGCCGGGTGATCGGCGTGGTGTCGGAGGCCGATCTGCTGCCCAAGGAGGAGTACCGCCTCGGCGACCCCACAGGGGCGGACCGGCCCCTGTCCAACGCGGCGAAGGCGGCTGCCCTGTACGCGGAGGAGCTCATGTCGAGCCCCGCCGTCACCGTGCACCCGGACGCCACCATCGCGGAGGCCGCCCGCATCATGGCGCGCCGCCGGGTCAAGCGGCTGCCGGTCGTCGACGGCGTCGGCATGCTGGAAGGCGTCGTCAGCCGCAGCGACCTGCTGAAGGTGTTCCTGCGCCCGGACGAGGACATCGCCGACGAGATCCGCCGCACCGTCCTCGCCGACCTTCCCGTCCAGGGGGGACTGGAGGCTTCCGTGGCCGACGGGGTGGTGACACTCCGCGGCGACCTGCACGACCGCGTGCTGGTCCCTCTGGTGGCGCGGGCGGTCCGATCGGTCGAGGGTGTGGTGGACATCCGGCTGGACCTGAACGAACCAGGCCCGCCCGTCGCATGACGTCACCGACCTCGCGGACGGCACGGACCGGCGCCACCATGGGGCCGACGGGCACAGGTGGACCGGTCGGCCCTGTCCCCCGGCTCCACACTCGACATGCTCAAGGGTGGACCCGAAGGTCAGGGGGCTGACATGTCCGAGGCACCGGCCTTCTCGGCCGGCCACCACCGCCCGCCTCATGCGCTCCCTGCGCACGCCGGAGGACACCCTCCACCCCGAGGACGAACGGCCGGCCCCTCTGCCCGAGCGTGAGCGGGCCGTCCTCGACCTGGTTCGGAGAGGGCCTGACGAACCGGCAGATCGGCAGGCGGCCGTACCTGTCCGGGAAGCGAGCGGCTGTACCTGTCCGAGAGGACAGCCAAGAACCACATCTCACGGCTGCTCTCCAAGCTGGGTGTGGAACGCCGCGTCCCAGCTGCGGTCATCAGCCGCACAGATCCATGAGCACGAGCAGCGAGTGCACTGAACCACCCGGCCCTCATGCCTGTGCACACAGCGGAATTCGCCATTCCAATCGGGTGCCGCCCACGGCACCGCGTCTGACGGTGAGTTCACCGCCCAGCCCCTCCGCCCGTTCTGCCAGGTTGCGCAGGCCGCTGCGTCGGCCTCCTTCATCGATGCCGACGCCGTCGTCGACGGCGGTGACAGCGAGGGTGCCTGCCTCCGCCAGGATCGCCACCTCCGCCCGGGACGCGTGGGCGTGCCGCGCGATGTTGGTGAGCGCCTCGCTCAGCACGGCGACGACCTCGTCCGCGGCCTGGGGGGAGACGTTGGTGTCGACCAGTCCCTCCATTCGCAGTGCCGGGGTGAAGCCCAGCGCGCGCGAGGCGTCCTCGACCACGTGGACGGCACGGATCCGCAGCCCAGGGCGCGTGCCCTTCTCGTCGTGCTGCCGCAGCCCGAAGATCGTCGACCGGATGATCTTGATGGTGGAGTCGAGGTCGTCGATGGCCCGCGCCAGCCTCTCCGACGCCTCCGGGTGCTCGACGAGGCGCTGGGTGCTCTGCAGTGTCATTCCGGTCGCGAACAGCCGCTGGATGGCAAGATCGTGGAGGTCACGGGCGATCCGGTCGTGGTCGGCGAGCGTGCTCATCCGCTCGGCGTCGCGCCTGCGGTCGGCCAGTTCCAGGGCGACGGCGGCCTGCCCGGCGAACCCGGACAAGGGGGAGGTCTCGACCTCCATGAAGGGCGGGCGGCCGGCCCGCCGGGCCAGCATCAGGACGCCCCGGACCTTCTCCTTCGTCCCCACCGGGACGGCCACCGCCGGCCCGAAGCCGCTCCACCGTCCGCGCTGGAACGTCACCCGGGCGTCGGCCGCCACATCCTGGGTCGCGACGAGGGTTCCCTCGGTGAGTGCGGCGGAAGCCAGGGTGCCGTCCGGAGGCAGCGTGCGGTCCTGGTGCTGCTCCGCCCGGTCCCCCAGCGCCAGGACGCCTCGCAGTCCCCCCGTCGCCTGCCGGAGGTACATCACGCCGATCTCGGCCACGGTGATGCGGCGGGCGCGTTCCACCATCATCTCGAGAACCTGGATCTCGGCGGAGCCGGACAGGAGTGCGCTGGTGCACTCCGCGCCGGCTTCCAGCCAACGCTCTCTGAGCCGCACTTCCTCGAAGAGGCGGGCGTTCTCGATCGCGAAGCCGGCGGCAACAGCGAGGGAGGCCAGGACGGCTTCGTCCTCGGCGTCGAACGCGGCCCCGCCGCGCTTCTCGGTCAGATAGAGGTTGCCGAAGACCGCGTCACGGACCCTGATCGGGACGCCCAGGAAAGAGTGCATCGGCGGGTGGTGGGGCGGGAAGCCGGACGAGGCGGAGTGCTGGGAGAGGTCGCTCAGCCTGAGTGGTTCGGGACGGCGGATGACCTCGCCGAGGAGCCCGTGACCGGTCGGCAGGTCACCGATGCGGGCGCGCAACTCGTCACTGATGCCCACGGGCAGGAACTGGGCGAACCTCTGCCCGTCACCGATGACGCCCAGCGCCCCGTACTCCGCGTCCACCAGGGAGACCGCGGCCTCCACGATCCCGCGCAGCACCTGCGGGAGGTCCAGCTTCCGCCCCACGGACAGGACCGCCTCCAGCAGCCCGTCCAGCCGGTCACGGGTTCCGCGCACCTCGTCCATGCGGACCTGGAGCTCGTCGAGCAGTTCGTCCAACCGGAGCCGCGGCACCCGGCTCGCGGCCTCCCGGTCATCACCGCCCATGGGGCCTCCGCCTCGTCGCCGTCAGGCATGGAGCGCTCGGTACCCTTCACGTTAGCGCTCACGACGAGCCCGGGCCCGGACGGCACGCGTCCGCACGGAACGGTCAGTGACTGCCGTGTTCGGTGAGGTGCTTGATGTGGGCGTCAGGGCCGGGGAAGAACAGGGTCACCCGCCCCGTATCGGACCAGCGAACGTCATAGGGCGGACTGCCGTCCGCATGGTGCAGTCCCACGATCTCACCGTCACGCCCCTCCACGCCCACGCTGGGGCCCCCGACGACGATCTGGTCTCCCTTGCGGGCACACATGCCTGGACGTCGGCCCGTCCGGCTCTCTTCCTCGCGGGCGGTTGCGGACATGTCCTCGTCTCCTCGCAGAGCCAGCCGTTCGACGCAAGGCGGAAGAAGCCCATCCGCTTCTCGCGGGTCCCGATCGTCCGGTGAACGGCCTCAGCCGCTTCTCCGGATCCTTCTCGCGGGCCTCCTCCGTCAATTCCATGCAAGCACGCTGCTCGGCCGGTCACCAGGGCCCAACAGGCCACTGCACGGACCGAAGGGCCCTGTCCGCGCCCTGACGAACCCGGCCATGCCGGAACCGTAGGAGCGGCCCTGTAGAGGGCTGTCGCGGGCTCGTCCGTACTGAGCTCCACGGTCGTCCGAAGCGACGGGATGCGCTGTTCCACTACTTCGGCTGCTGCCCGCAGGAGGGCGTTCCCGGCCTCCCGTTCCCGCTCCGGCGTCTCGGCCGACGGATGGACAACGTGGGTTGCGGTGCCGACCGCGTGAACGATCTTCAGGGACTGCCCGCGGCGGTCTGCTTCCGCCGCGGCCCACAGTGCGGCCGCCGTCGCCTGGGAGGAGCCGTCAACTCCGACGACGACGGGGCCTCGGTCCCGGCCGTCCGGTGCGCTGGTACCCATGGTGTCCTCCATGCCGTCGCACGAGGTCCTGCGAGCTCGCCGCCCCACCGCGCCCGGAGAGGGGGTCAGGGCCGCAGGGGCCGCCGGAAGGGCCGAAGGTCCCTGTACGTCCTGGGCCCGCCGGTTCCACGCTGGAATAGGACTGCTCCGATCCCCCAGGCTGCTGAAGGAGGAGTCGGCCATGAGGCGCAGTGTTGCCGATCTGATGACGCCCACCGCCGTGAGCGTCCAGCGGGGAACCCAGTTCAAGGAGATCGTGCGGCTGCTCGACGAGTTCGGCATCACGGCGGTGCCCGTGGTGGACGACAGCGGGTGCCCCGTCGGCGTCGTGTCCGAGGCCGATCTGCTCCGGCGGCAGCCCCCGGGATCTCCGCCGCGCACGGCGGAAGTCCTCATGACCAGCCCCGCCGTCGTCGCACTCCCCGGGTGGAGCGTCGTCCAAGCAGCACGGACCATGGAGAAGCACCAGATCAAGCGTCTGCCCGTGGTGGACGCCGCCGGCCGTCTCATCGGCATCATCAGCCGCAGTGATCTGCTGCAGATCTTCCTGCGCCGCGACCACGCGATCCAGGAGGAGATCCTGGAGGACGTCCTCACACACACGCTGCGGATACGGCCGTCGGACGTGACGGTCGACGTTGACGACGGGCGTGTCACCCTCAGTGGCACGCTGGACCGCCGCAGCCTCGTACCGGTCGTCGTGCGCCTGTGCGAGGACGTCGACGGAGTCGTGGACGTGGTGGACCGGCTCACCTACGCGGAGGACGACACGGCCCCGGCGGGGACGACGGACGGAGCCCCCCGTGTCTGACGCCACCACCACGGACCTGTACGAGGTGACGACGGCCCTGTCCTTACCTGCGGGAGGGCATGCCCGGCCCGGCCACCTTCAGCCTCTTCGTCCGCGACCTGCCGGCCGACCGCGGCTTCCCGGTCGCCGCCGGACCGGAACCGTCCCTGGACCACCTGTCCCGCTTCCGCACCGGCCCAGGACGACGCACGGGCCTTCGCCGCCGCCCCTGCTCAAGACCGTCATACACGGCGGCGCAGAAAGGAAACCCCGGACACCCCGGCAGCGGCCCGGGCACGCTTCGAAGCCGACCTCGCGAACCTGCCTGAAGTGGGCCTCGGCGGGGCTCGGGACCGTCACTGGAAGGCGGCGTGGATCTCCTGCTCGGTGGCTGCGTGGGAGACGACGAGGAGTTCGTCGCCGGGCCGGAGCCGCATCTCGGGCGTGGGGACGGTGGGCTGGCCTTCACGGATGACGGTGGCGATCACGCTGCCCGCGGGAAGGGTGATCTCGGCAAGCCGGTGACCCGCGGCGCGGGACTCCGGTGTGATGGCGGTCTCGATCACGTCGACGCCCGCTTTGCTCAGGCGCAGGAGGGCCACGGTGTCGGTGGCTCCGGTGGCTTCCTCGATGAGGGAGACGAGGGGCATGGCAGCGGGGACCGCGGTGTCGACACCCCACCGCTGGTCGAAGAGCCAGGTGTTCTCGGCGTCGTTGACGCGTGCCGCGACGCGGGAGACGGCGAACTGCCGCTTGGCGAGCAGGCTGATGACGAGGTTGTCCTCGTCGTTGCCGGTGGTGGCGATGACGAGGTCGGCGGTGTGCGCGCCGGCGTGTTCGAGGAAGGAGGGTTCGCAGGCGTCCCCGGCCATGAGACGGACGGGCAGGTGGCCTTCGAGTTCGGTGATGCGGTCGTCGTCGATGTCGACGAGGGTGACGTCGTTGCGGGCCGCGGCAAGGACCTGGGCGATCTGGGTGCCCAGGCGGCCGGCACCCGCGATGAGGGCCTTCACGTCCCCAGCTCCTTGTCCAGGAAGCCGCGCA
The DNA here is from genome assembly GCF_055573115.1 of Streptomyces sp. NPDC030222. Classification (NCBI taxonomy): domain Bacteria; kingdom Bacillati; phylum Actinomycetota; class Actinomycetes; order Kitasatosporales; family Streptomycetaceae; genus Streptomyces; species Streptomyces sp. NPDC030222. The sequence goes on along the minus strand of NZ_JBVICA010000004.1, from coordinate 206,052 downwards.
GGCGGCCGAGGGCGGTGGCGGCGACGGCGAAGGTGACCAGGTCGCCGGGTTCGGCCGGGGAGCTGTGGGCGGGCACGAGTGAGCGGCCCGACCGGGTGACCTCCACGACGCGGATCTCTCCGTCGACGTCGAACTCGGTGAGCCGCCGTCCGGTGAGGTAGGGAGGGAGCTCGGAGCGCACCAAGAGGGTTTCGCCGTTGCCGAAGGTGAGCTCGGGCGTGAGGTGGCGGTGCAGCAGCATCTGGTGGATCTGGTGCACTGTCCAGCGGACGCTGGCGATGGTGGGAATACCGAGCTCGCGGTAGATGTCGGCGCGGCGGGGATCGTAGATGCGGGCGAGGACGATGGGGACCCGGTAGGTCTCCTTGGCTGTCCGTGCGCTGACGATGTTGCTGTTGTCCCCTGAGGTGACGGCCACGAACGCGTCGGCGTGCTCGATCCCGGCGGCCTCGAGTACCGCGCGACTGTATCCGTTGCCTTCGTGGAACCGGCCGGGGAAACCCGTCGGCAGCAGCCGACGGGTCTTGTGGCTGCGGTCGATGAGCCGTACGTCGTGGCCTTCGGCGACGAGCTGGACGGCGAGCGTGGATCCCACCCGCCCGCAGCCCGCGATGATCACTCTCATCACGTTTCTCCCTTCGGGGTCGCCGTCAGGTGGCGGCGCAGCCACGCCTTGCGGATCTCCTCGGCGGCCAGCAGCAATGCTCCGAAACAGGCGAGGACCGCCCAGTCGGCTGCGTCCAGCGGTGCGGTGTTGAAGACGGCCTGGAGCGGGGGCAGGTAACTGATGGCCGCCATCAGGGCGATGCCGAAGCACCCGGCGGCGATCAGCCATGGGTTGGACAGCAGCCCGACCCGGAACACGCTCTGCCGGTCGGTGCGTACCGCGAGCGCGTTGAAGAACTGGCTGACGACGATCCCCGCCTGGACCATGGTGATCGCCTCGCGGTAGACCGTGTTGTCCTCGGTGAAGTCGGAGTACGGGATTCCGGAGGCGTGGATGTTCCAGAAGAACACCACGCACACGCCGAGGGCCTGGATACCGCCCAGGAAGAGGATGCGTCCCGTCACGGCGGTGGAGAAAAGCCGTTCCCGGCGGGAGCGCGGCGGGCGGTCCATGACATCGGGCTCCGGTGGCTCGGCGCCGAGCGCCAGGGCGGGCAGGACATCGGAGCCGAGGTCGATGGCGAGGATCTGTACGGCGGTGATCGGGACCAGTGGGAACCCGGCGAAGGTGGCGGCCACGATCGGCACGAGCTCGGCGATGTTGTGGCTGAAGAGGTAGATCAGGAACCTGCGGATGTTCTGGTAGACCGACCGGCCGAGTCTCACCGCCGTGGTGATGGAGGCGAACGAGTCGTCCAGCAGCACCATCACCGCGGCTTCCCGGGCGACGTCGGTGCCGGAGGCGCCCATCGCCACGCCGATGTCCGCGTGCTTGAGGGCCGGTGCGTCGTTCGCGCCGTCGCCGGTGACCGCGACGACCTCGCCGCGCCGCTGCAGGGCGGTGACCAGCCGCATCTTGTGCTCGGGGCTGACCCGGCACAGCAGCAGCTCGCCTGATGCGGCGAGCACGGCGTCAAGGCCGTCGTCGTCGAGCGCGTCCAGCCGGGTGCCGGTCACGATCGTCGGCGCCGGCCACTGCACGATCCCGACGCGGCGGGCGACGGCCTCCGCGGTCAACGGGTGGTCGCCGGTGACCATGATGATGCGGATCCCGGCCCGTCGGCAGGCAGCCACGGCGTCGCTGACCTCCGGCCGTGGCGGGTCGAGCATGCCGACGAGGCCGAGCAGGGTGAGCTCCGATTCGACCTCGTCCTGGACGGCATGAGGATCGGATACGAGCCGCGATGCCGCCGCCAGCACCCGGAGCCCCTGGGAGGCCAGTCGGTCGTTGGCAGCGGTCACGGCCGCGCGGAGTTCGTCGGTCAGCGGCTGCTGCTCGCCCTGCCAGTCGATGGCGGTGCAGCGGGCGAGGAGCTCCTGCGGCGCACCCTTGACGTACGCGTGGTAGGGGTGACCGTCCGGGTCCGCGTGCACGGTGCTCATCAGCTTACGGACCGAGTCGAAGGGGTACTCCGCCACACGTGGCGCGGCGGCCTCCTCGGCGGTGAGGTCCACACCGGCCTTCGCCGCGGCGACGAGCAAGGCCCCTTCGGTGCTGTCGCCGAGTACCCGCCAGCCCTCGCGGTCCGAGGGCGGGACGAGCCGGGCGTTGCAGCACAGTGCCGCCGCACGCAGCAGCCCGCGAACCGGCTGCGGGTCGGTGACGTCCCCAACCGGCGCGTACCCCACACCGGACAGGGGGTGTGACGCGCCGTCGGCCCACACTTGGGCCACAGTCATCTCGGCCTTGGTGAGCGTCCCGGTCTTGTCCGTGCACACGACGGTGGTGGAGCCGAGCGCCTCCACCGCCAGCAGCTGCTTGACCAGCGCGTGCCGACGGGCCATGCGCCGTACGCCGATCGCCAGCGAGACCGACAGCGTGGCAGGCAGCCCTTCGGGGACGAGCGCGACCATCACGCCGAGGGCGAACACGAAGGTCTCCACGAACGGCTGCCCGGTGGGCACGCGTACGGCGAACAGGACCGCTCCGATCGCCAGCGCCGTTCCCGCCACCCGGCGGGCCATCAGAGCGACCTGGCGCTGCAGCGGTGTCTTCTGACGCGGTGCTGCCGCCGCGAGCCGGAAGATGCGTCCGAACTCTGTTGCCGCACCGGTGGCGAACACCACGGCCTTGGCGGAGCCCGCCACCACATCGGTGCCCATGAAGACGCAGTTACGGGCCTGCAGCACCGGCCCGGCCGCCACCGGCTCACCCGTGCGCCCGACCGCATCGCTCTCCCCGGTCAGGGACGCGTTGTTCACCGACACCTCATGCGCATCGATGAGGCGGCAGTCCGCCGACACCGCGTCCCCGGCTTCCAGGACGACGACGTCTCCGGGCACCAGGTCACGCGCGGGCAGCTCCTGGCGCTCCCCGTCGCGGAGCACCCGGCAGGTGTGCGGCACCATCGCCTGCAGCGACTCCGCCGTACGTTCGGCCGAGTACTGCTGTGCGAAACCGATGGCCGCGTTCAGAACCACCACACCCAGGATCGCCACGGCCAGCTGCAACGTGCCCACGTCACGGGGCTCCTGGAGGCCATAGGCCAGGAACGTGATCGCCGACGCGACGAGCAGCACCACGGCGAACAGGTCGGTGAACTGTCCGACGAGCTCTCGCCACAGTCCTCTCCGCCCTGCGGGCGGCAGCTCGTTGGGACCGAACCGGTCCCGCCGCGCCACCGCGTCCGCCGGGGCGAGTCCCCGCGGCGAGGTGTCCAGCGCGGCGAAGACGTCCCGGGGCGGCAGGGTCTGTACTGGGGGGCCGTGTGTCCCGCTCGGGGCCGCCTGCCTGCGGCCCCCGTCACCGGGCGTCAGTACGGGGGTTCCGGTACCCATCGGCGTGTGCCCTGCCGGTCGTTGTCACGGCGCGGCCACGCGTACGGCCGTGACCTTGTACTCGGGGCAGGAGGTGACGGTGTCCGCGTGGTCGGAGGTGAGCCGGTTCACTCCGCTCGCGGGGAAGTGGAAGGAGCAGAAAACCTGGCCGGGGGCTGTCTGTTCGCTGACCCGGGCGATGAGCCGGGCCTGGCCGTGCCGGCTCTCCACAGTGAGCTGCCCGCCGTCCCGCACGTCGTACCGGATGGCGTCGTCGGGGTGCAGGTCGAGGAAGTCGACCGGATCGAGCGCGAGGTTGCCGCCGCGGCGGGTCATGCTCCCGGAGTTGTAGTGGGCCCAGCGCCGCCCGGTGACCAGGACCAGCGGGTAGTCGTCGTCAGGGTGTTCACCGGGTGGGAGGTAGGGGGCCGCAGCAAGGTGGGCCCGCCCGTCCGGTGTGGCGAACCGTTGCTTGTAAAGGTTGGCTTCCCCCGGGCGGTCAGGGTGCGGGCAGGGCCACGGCACAGCGCCCTCCCGGTCGAGCCGGTCGTGGGAGATGCCGGCGAAGACGGGCGCGACCCGTCCGCACTCGGCCAGCGCCGTGGCCGGTGTCGGGCAGCCGATGTCGACGCCCATGGCCGTCGCGACGGCGTGCAGGACGTCGAAGTCGGTACGTGCCTCACCCGGCGGGGGCACGGCGGGACGGACGCGCTGGAAGCGGCGGTCGAAGTTGACGAAGGTGCCGTCCTTCTCCAGCCAGGACGCGACGGGCAGCACGACGTCGGCGTGTCGGGCGGTCTCGGACAGGAACAGTTCGTTGCACACCACGAGCGGGCACGTTTCCAGGGCCCCGGTCACCTTTCTCGTGTCGGGGTCGGTGGCGCAGACGTCCTCGCCGATGACCCACAGCGCCCGCAGATCACCCGCCCGCGCGGCGGCGAACATGTCCGGGATCCGCAGGCCGGGCCGCTCCGGAACCGGTACGCCCCACACCGCTTCGGCCCGGGACCGTACAGCAGGGTCGGTCACCTTCCCGTAGCCGGGCAGGAGGTCGGGCAGTGCGCCCATGTCGGAGGCGCCCTGGACGTTGTTCTGGCCGCGCAGCGGGTTGACGCCGTGCCCGCGGTCGGTACCCACGGCGCCGCGCAGGATCGCCAGGTTGGCCAGGGACCGCACCCCGTCCGTGCCGTGGAGGTGCTCGGTGACGCCCAGACCGTAGACGATCGCGGGGCGTAGGGCACGGCCGTACAGCCGGGCTGCGGCGACCAGGTCCGGAGCCGGCACGCCGGTGATGCCGGCGACCCGGTCAGGTGGATAGTCGTCCAGCAGGTCGGTGAGCTCGGGCAGACCACTGGCCCGCTCCCTGAGGAACTCCTCGTCGGCCAGGCCCTCGGACAGCAGGGCGTGGGCCAGCCCGTGGAAGAGGGCGACGTTGGTGCCGGGGCGGGGCCGCAGATGCACATCGGCGTGCAGGGCGAGCCCGACGGCACGGGGGTCGGCGACGACCAGTTTGGCCCCGCGCAGCACGCGTCGGAGCAGTCGCGCGCCGACCACGGGGTGGGCTTCGACGGGGTTGGCCCCCACCACCAGCAGGCAGTCGGACAGCTCCACGTCGTCGAAGCTGTCGGTGCCGCCCGACAGGCCGAAGGAGGCGGTCAGGCCGGCGGCGGACGGCGAGTGGCACAGACGCGAGCAGTTGTCGACGTTGTTCGTACCGATGCCGACGCGCATGAACTTCTGTACGAGGTAGTTCTCCTCGTTGGTGGCGCGCGCCGAGGAGATCACCGCGACGGCGTCCCTGCCGCCGGCGTCAACGGCCGCCCGCAGTCCTCGTGCGACATGGCCGAGCGCCTCGTGCCAGCTCACCGGCTCCAGGCGGCCGTCGCGCCGCAGCAGAGGCCGGGTGAGCCGTTCGGGAGAGGTCAGATATCCATGGGCGAAGCGCCCCTTCACACAGGCGTGCCCCTGGTTGACCGGGCCATCCCGGGAGGGCAGTACCGCCGTGACCTCGCCGTCGGAGGCGACGACGTCCAGGGAGCAGCCGACGCCGCAGTATCCGCACGTCGTACGGGTTGCCGTCGGCCGGTGGGCGGAGGTGAGCCCGCGCCCGGGTCCGGGTTCGGTGATCGCACCGGTGGGGCAGGTGTCGACGCAGCCGCCGCACGCCACACAGTCCGACTCGGCCCAGGGCCCACCGGTGCCGGGAGCGACCACGGTGTCGCCGCCTCGGCCGACCAGGGTCAGAGCGAAGGTGCCCTGCACCTCGGCGCACATGCGGACGCACCGGCCGCAGGCGATGCACAGGTCCCGGTCGAGGTGGACGTACGGGTGGGAGCCGTCCCCGCCGCGAGCTCCGGTGCCCTGTGCCGTCCCGGGGCCGATGCCCAGGGACCGGCAGACATGCGCCAGCTCGCTGGGGTTGTCGGGGGCCAGGGCACCGGGGGGCAGGGCGGAGGCGACGAGTTCCACCGCGTCCCGGCGCAGCTGCTGGAGTTCTTCGGTGGCGGTTTCGACGTGGAGGTCGGAAGCGGCCGGGGTGACACAGGCCGCCGCGATCTGCCCGTCGGCTCGGACGAGGCAGGTACGGCAGGAGCCTGCGGGGCTGAGCCGGTCGTCCGAGCAGAGGGCGGGCAGGTCGATGCCTGCTTCACGTACTGCCGCGAGCAGCGAGGCTCCCTCGGGAACGGTGATGCCCGTGCCGTCGACGTCGATCTCGATTCCGGTCATGGCCCCCACCCCGCCAGCCGGTCCCCGTAGGCGTGGGCGAGGCTGTACACGGCGGGCGGAATGCGCCGCCCGAAGGCGCACAGGCTCGCCTCGGCCAGAACATTTGCGAGCCGTCCCCACTCCAGTCCGGGCGGAGTGCCGGCGGAGGCCAGTTCCAGGCCGCGGCGCGAGCCCACGCGGCAGGGGGAGCAGGCGCCGCAGCTCTCCGCCGCTGCGAACTGCCAGATGTGCCGCAGCACTTCCTCCGGTGCCACGCGCTGGTCGAAGGCGACCAGTCCGGCGTGGCCGAGAGCGGCGCCCCGGGCGGCCAGGGCGGACTCGGTCAGCGGCACGTCCAGCGCGCCGGGGGCGAGGAAGCCACCCAACGGTCCACCGACCTGGAGCGCGGCCAGTTCTGCTCCGTCCTTCAGACCGCCGCCCAGAGCGGTGACGATCCGCCGTACCGGAGTGCCCAGCTCGACCTCGTACGCGCCCGGCCGCGTGAACCGCTCCGACAGGCAGACCAGCTTCGTCCCGGTCTGGTCGGCGGTGCCGCGCCGGGCGTACGCTTCTCCACCCCGGGAGACGATCCACGGGACGGCTGCCAGGGTCTCGATGTTGTTCACGACGGTGGGCGCGTCCCACAGCCCGTGCCGGGTCGGGTAAGGCGGGCGCGGCCGGGCGCAGCCCCGGCCCCCTTCCAGGCTCGCGATCAGGGCGGTCTCCTCACCTGCGACGTACGATCCGGCGCCCTTCACCGCCTCGACGTCCAAGGACGTGTCCGTGCCGTGCACGGAGGGACCGAAGTGCCCGTCGGCGTACGCCTGCGCGAGCGCTTCCCGTATCCGCGCCAGGGCGCGTGGATACTCCGAGCGCACGAGCACCACACCCCGGCGGGCGCCGCACGCGAAACAGGCCAGGGCCAAGCCCTCCAGCACCCGCTCGGGGTCTTCCTCCATCAGCAGCCGATCCGCGTAGGAGCCAGGGTCGCCCTCGTCTCCGTTGACCACCACCACGGTTCCGGGCGCCCGGCCGGCCGCCTCCCACTTCGCGGCTACCCGGAAGCCCGCGCCACCACGTCCCCGCAGCCCGGATGTCGCCACCTCCCGCTGGATCTCGTCAGGGGTGCTCGTGGTCACTGCCCGTGGCCACACCTGCCAGGCGGACTCACCGGCCACCACTCCTCCCAGCAGCACGGGGTCGCCGGTGTCGTCGGCCGCCGGGACGTCCGGTGCCCGGGGCGGCTCGCGCCCTGCGAGCTGCGCGGCCAGCGTCGGGCCTGTGCAGGGCGTGTCACCGTCGAGCGCCGCAGGACCCGCGTAGCAGTACCCCAGACAGCGGACGGCCTGCAGTGACCTCCCTCCGTCAGGTGAGGCCGTGCCCGCGGTGACGCCCAGCTCCTGCTCCACTTCCCCGAGGTGCCGTCCGGCCCGAGCGGCGAAGCACGCCGTGGCAGCGCAGACCCGGACATGGCGGCGGCCGTGCGGGGCGGCGAGGTCCGCGAAGTAACCGGCCGGTCCGAGGGCGGCGGCCGCGGGCAGGCCGAAACCGGCGGCGACAGCAGGAGCCCAGGCCTCGGCACGGTCCGTCGTTTCCGCCCTCGCCTCGGCCAGCGCCTGGACCAGCCGGTCTCCCGGCCGCCCACGCCGCTCGGCCAGGGCCCGAAACGCGTCGAAACGGTCCCCGGGACCCACGGGATCCATGACCTCATCGTGGAGGCGGGCCGACGAGGCCGCAATCCGGGCAATCCACAGCCGGTCGCACCATCGGCCCGGGCCTTCCCAGTCCGCCTGGCGCCGCGCCCGTGACGGGACGCCGACAGGGCTGCTGTTCCGCCGGCCGGACGGTCCCGACCCCATCGGCCTGCGCGCCGAGGAACCGCCGGACACTGCTTGAAGCGGACAGGGCGGGCGGCTCGAGGCCGACCTGGCGAGGGGCGGCCGCTCGGCGTGGTCTCCGAGAGCGTCCTCCTGCGCCGGACGACGGATGAGGACGACCTCGCGCACCCTCCCCCCGGGTCCGGGCCCGAGGCGTTGGAACGAGCCGGGGCAGAGGGGAGGACGGCGCGGCAGCTGATGTCCACTCCCGCCCTCTGCGCCAGGACCGACTGGAACGTGGTGGAGGCCGCCCGCCTCATGGCGAGGAGGAACGTCAGACGTCTGCCCGCGGTAGCGAGGCAGGCGAGCTCCGGCATCTTCCAGTCGCAGCGACCTGCTGAAGATCTTCCTGCGGGACGACGAGACCGTCCGCCGTGAGATCGTCGAGGACGTGCCGGGTCCGCTCCCTGCGGCAGAGCCCCGCTGCCACGACCGTCCATGTGGACGACGGACAGGCGGCTCCCACCGGAACCGTCGAGTTCCGGAGCCTGATCCCCGCTCTCGTGTGCTCGTGCAGGACCATGGACGGTGTGGTGTCAGCATCGGAGGACCGCGCGTTCTCCATCGACGACACCGCCGGGCGACGCTGACGCCCGGGCTACAGGGCCGTTCGGCCCCAGCCGGGGACCGTCGGCCCCTGCTGCCGGAGTCCCGGGGACGGAAGGCTGGGACCGGGCTGCAGGGACGGCCCGGAGGAGGTACACGACATGAACCGCCCTGTGACCGTCGGAGTGGACGGCCACCCCGAGAGTCGGGCCGCCGCAGAATGGGCCGCCCGCGAGGCGATACTCCGTGACGTGCCGCTCCGCATCGTGCACGTGGACGAGTGGCCCCTCGAGGTGCCCGTCACCTTCCCTGAGGCCGGCCGCAACGATCACCTCCGCTGGGTCGACTCACTCTTGGAGGACGCCGCGGACGAGCTCCGGCAACGCCACGCAGGACTGGCGGTGTCGACCCGGCGCCTGTCCGGCCGGCCGGCTGCCGCGTTGGCCGTCGAGGCGGCCGACGCGCAGATGCTGGTGCTCGGATCGCGCGGGCTGGGCGGCCTCGGCGCTTTCCTGGTCGGTTCCGTAGGCACGGCGACCATCGGCATCACGGACACCCCCGTCGTCCTCGTACGCCCCGGGAAGAGGGACGCGGAACCGGCCGTCTTCCCCGGTCCGTACCGGGACGTCGTCGTAGGGGTGGACATCCGCGAGACCGGTTCCGAGGTCCTCGCGTTCGCCTTCGACGTGGCCGCCCGGCGCGGCTGCGGGATACGTGCGGTGCACGGGTGGTCCATGCCGTTCGCGTTCGGCTGGGCGCCGTGGCTCGACCCTGGGGTCATTCAGGAGGTTGCCGACCAGGTCGCCGACAGCCTCGGTGCTGTGCTGCTGCCGTGGCGGCAGAAGTACCCCGCGGTCAAGGTCGAGGAGAAGGTGCTCGTCGGCGCTCCCGCCGAGCAGGTGTTGTCCGCGGCTGCCGATGCGGACATGGTGGTCGTCGGCCGCCGTATCCGCCGGTCCCCGGTGGGCGGACACCTGGGCCATGTCGCCCACGCGGTGCTGCACCACGCCGCCGCCCCGGTCGCCGTCATCGCGCATGACTGACCGTGTCACCCGGGAGGATGCCATGATCACCGCCCCCCTGGACAGAGCCACCGTCACCGCCCTGGTCGAGGACGCCGTGGCGGCCCCGTCCATGCACAACGCCCAGCCGTGGAGGTTCCGTTACCTGGCCGGCCCGGCCACGGTACAGCTGCGTGGCGAGCCCAGCCGGTCCATGGACAGGGCCGACCCGCAGAAGCGTGCCCTGCACCTGGGGTGCGGTGCCGCGCTGTTCAACCTGCGGGTGGCCGCCGCCTACGCCGGGAGGGAATCGGCCACGACGCTCCTTCCCGATGCGGCTGACCCCTGGCTGTTCGCGGAGGTCCGCCTCGACCGGCCGGTACGGCCGGACGACGACCTGGCAGTCCTCCACCCGGCCATCCGTCGACGTCACACGAGCCGCTTCCCGTTCACGGACGAAGAGATCCCCGCCCCCATCCTGGACGGGCTGCGCGCCGCGGCCCTGCTGGAGGGGGCCCGGCTGCACCTCCCCGACCTCTGGCACGTACGGGAGGTCCTGCAACTGGTCCACGATGCCGAGGGATTCGAGGCGTTCGACCCCGAAGTGAGGGACGAACTGTCCCGCTGGACCCGGACGGCCTCCGACAGCGTCACCGCGTCTCACGAAGGCATACCGGCACGTGCATTCGGTCCTCGGCAGTACGACGTCACGGCGCCGGTGCGGGACTTCGCCGCCGGCCGGCCGATGCCCGGCCGTGACACGGCCACGTTCGAGAAACGGCCCTGTCTCGCGCTCCTCGGCACAACCGACGACCGCCCCGTCGACTGGCTGCGCGCCGGACAGGCCATGGAACGCGTTCTGCTCCAGGCCACGCTGGACGGCCTGGTCACCTCTCTCACCTCCCAAGCCCTCGAATGGCCCGAACTGCGCTGGGCCGTACGCGATCCCGCTTCGGCGATGGGCTACGTCCAGATGGTGATCCGTCTCGGCTACGGGCCGGAGGGCCCGGCCACTCCGCGCCGCCCGGTCAGTGATGTCCTCGATGTCGCCTGAGACAGCCGATCGCTCGCGCTGGACGCCGAGGGTGGGGCTGGCCCCAATACCACTGACTTTGCGGGTTTCCAGGGCACCGATCGGAGCATCCTTACAGGTCGGCAGATCGCGAACCCTGTCAAGTCACCGGCATGGGGGCTAGCCCGCGGGGTCCGGCCACGCCGGTCCCGGGCTCGGGCTGGTGGGCCCTGCGCCGACTGCCTCGAGGTCCCGGTCCACCACCCGCATCAGCTGCCCCGCCAGATCCGTCATCGCCCGGCTCGCCGCCAGTTCGTCGCCGATCTCGGGAACATCAGTGTCATGAGGGTTGCAACGGGCCGTTCCGTGCCCGGTCAGCGTCGCGGTCCCCGTATCCAGCACCATCCGGGCCTTCGTCGTTCCCTCCTCCTCGAAGAGGAACAGACGGACCTTCCACTCCAGCGTCCGCGTCATGGCGCACCTCCTCGCTCGAACGCCCCAGCGGTGCGTTTCCGCACCGCGATCCTGCTTTCAGGATCCACCCGCGCCGCTGTATCCGGCTGCCCGCCGACGGCGGGTTCACCCCCGGGCCCGGCGGTGAGCATGCCGCCGGGCCACTCACACGGGGTTCAGATACCGACCCGGCCTCGGTCGCCGACCCGGACACGCCCGGCGGCAGCCCGGTCCGAACCTCGTCCGACCCGCTGTCCACACGGCACCACGCGGTTCTCCAGGCAGACCGACCACCGCGGAGGCCGAGGCCCGACCGGCAGCAGCTCGCGGCCCCTGGCAGGGGCGCAGCATGCGAGCCAGAACCAGAACCCGTGAACAAAGCCGGTTGGAGAGGGCCGAGGTCAGTGGGCCGCGCAGACCACCTCGACGAAGTGGCCCACCTGTTCTTCCGGCAGACGACGGGCGAGATCCGCCTCGCTGATCATGCCGACCAGGCGATGATTCTCGATGACCGGCAGCCGCCGGATCTTGTGCTCTTCCATGGCCTGGAGGACTTGGTTCGCATCGGCTTCGGCGTCGATCGTGATCGGCTTGCCCTGTGCCAGTTGCCCGGCGGTCATGGTCTTCGGGTCCTTGCCCTTGGCCAGACACTTCACGACGATGTCACGGTCGGTGATGATCCCGTGGAGGCGATTGTCCGGCCCGCAGATAGGGAGGGCCCCGATGTCCAGCTCACTCATCCGGCGTGCCGCGTCCTCCAGCGTTTCGTTCTCCTGCACGCAGGTGGTACCGGCGTGCATGATCTCCCGTGCCGTGGTCATGGCAGTCTCCTTCGAATCTGCGCGGCAGGAGCCGTCCGTCAGGAACCGGGATATCGATGTGACGCCCTTGAAAGGCCTCAGGCAGAGCCATCACGGTTCACCCTGGCGAAGAGCGGCACTCCGGCGCTTTCCATGGTGCATGTCCCCGCCCGTCCGGGCGACTTCAACGCAAGAGCCCAGGAAGAGAGCGTCCCGCTCAGTGAGCTTCCTTTCCCGGCGCCAGGCGATGGAGGCGTCTGAGACGCCTCGTCATCACGCCGGCGGGCGGCCCGGCTGCAGCCTCCAGTCGCGGGGAAGACGTCCGGACCGGTCACGTGTCCGGGCCGGCGGTGACGAGGGGGCGTGCCGTCACCGCTGAGATGCAGCGATGCCGCGTGATCATCCCCTCGTCCCGGGGTCGGCAGCAGATCCGGGACCGGAGCGGCTGGAAGCCGCCGACCTGCAGGCCGGCACCGTCGTGTGTCGCGAACCGTCGCCCGCACTCGACGTAGGGCCGTCCCTCTTTCAGTTCACGCGAGAAGGCCTGGCCGGCCAAAGGCCGGTCGGCCCTCTCCGGTGCGGATGTTCCCTCTGGAGCGACAGCTCACGCGGCAGTGTCCACACTGGAAGGAGCCGACCGCAGGAGGCAGTCGTGGTGGGATTCCGGGACTTCCTGGCACGGTTCAGGGCCACTGGAACTCCGGGGGCCGCTGTGGCACCGGTGCCGGCAGACCGGGTGTCCGAGCTGGAGCAGGAGCTGAACCCGGCCTTGGCCCGGCTGGAGGACGCCCAGCAGGAGGTGGCGCGGATCCGCGCCGAAGCGGACCGGGCGGCCGAGGCGGTGCGTCGCCAGGCCGCTGAGCGGAGCGACGAGATCATTGCGGTTGCCAGGGCCACGGCCTCCCGGGTCCGGGACGAGGCGGCCTCCCGGGTCCGTGAGGTGGCGCGGACGGAGGCCGCGGAGGTTGTCGCCACCGGCGAACGAGAGGCGGCTGCCCTGCGGCACCGGGCAGAGCGGCGTATTCCCGCCGTGGCCGGACGCATCGTCTCCGATGCGTTCCGAGGCATGGGCGACGAGACGAGGGGCGCCCCGTGGGTACCGCCTGGGTCGCGGGTGTGACCAGGGCGAGGGCCCTGGTCTCCCGGTCGCTCGGAGCACCTGGTGTCCGCGACCTCGCGGCAAGAGCCACACTGGACGAAGCCCTGCAGGTCCTCGGGACCACGTCCTACCGCCGTCATGTGCACCGGGGGTCGGATCTCGGCCAGGCGCAGCATGCGGTGTCCGCGACGCTGTTGTGGCACATGCGGGTCCTCGCCGGTTGGCTGCCCCGGGGCGGGGCCGCGCTGCTGCGCCCGTTTGCCGCGGGATTCGAGATCGCCAACGTGGAGGCCCGTTTGCGGCTCCTGGGCGAGCCCCTGCGGGCCGAGCCCACGCGGGGCACCGGTCAGGCTGCCGAGCCGTACCGGCTCGGCAGCCTGGAGACGGCTTGGCGTCGCCTGGAACACGCGGCCGACGCCCCGGAGCTGCGTGCCGTCCTGGCTTCGTCGCCGTGGGGCGACCCGGGGGACGGCACGGTGTGGGCGACGGCCGTGACCCTGCGCGCGGTGGCCGCGGCCCGGCTGGCCGACATCGTTCCACCGGCGCGCAAGTGGGCCGAGGGCAGAGCGGCTCTCCTGGTGGCACGCGAGCGCTTCGTCGGACACCGCAGCCTGCCCGAGCCCGCCCGTCGGCACCTGTCCGCGCTGCTCGGCCGGCGGCCGGTCGGGGCGGCGCGGTTCGAGGACTTCGTACTCCAACTGCCACGTACGGCGTGCTGGGTGCTCGACGGTGTCGAGGACGTCCGCGGACTGTGGCGCGCCGAGGCGCGATGGTGGTCGGTGCTCGACAGCGAGGGAACCGCGATGACACACGACGCGCGCTACGGCACGGTCCCGGTGGTCGGGGCTGTGGCCGTGCTGTCGGCGGACGCCTGGCGGACGCGAGCGGCACTGGAATCGGCGGCACGTGGGGGAACGGCCTCGGGAGAGCTGGATGCCCTGGTCTGAAGCGCTCACCCCCGTACGCATGCAACGTGTGGCTGTCGTAGCCCCCTCCCCGGCCCTGCGGCGGACGCTCGTGGCCGTGGCAGACGTCGGGTGTGTCGAGCTGGAAGGCGCTCACGCGAGCCGCGCGGGCCCGGCGGCACTGCGCCTGCAGCGCCTCTCAAGCGGTGCGGAGGTCCCCTCGTCGTTGACCGCGACCGCACCCGACCTCGACGTGCTCGAGCAGCAACGGTGCATCGCCCTGCTCGCCGGCGAAGCCCAGCTGGAGGAACGGGCGCTGGGCGCCGTCCGCCGCGGTGGGGTGGCCGCACTGGCCGGATGGTGCCCGGCTGCGGACGTGCCGGCAGTGGAACGGCGGCTCGCCGGTACCGGTGGGGCGATCGTCCCGCTTCCCTCGCCGCGAGGTGTGGATCCCCCCACCTTGCTGCCCGGCGCTCGGGGAGAGGCCGGCACGTTCACCCCGCTGGTGAGCACCTACGGCACGGTGCCCTATGCGGATCTCGACCCCACGTGGCCCGCGGCCGTCGCCTACGTCCTCATGTTCGGCCTGATGTTCGGCGACGTGGGGCACGGAGCCCTGCTGGTCCTGGCGGCGCTGTCGCTGCGCCACGGACTCCCGCGCCGACTGTGCCGATGGCGGCGCCTGTGGCCTTTCCTGGCCGGTGCGGGAGGGGCCGCCATACTGGCGGGCTTCGCATACGGCGAGTTCTTCGGGCCCACGGGTCTGCTGCCCGTCCTGTGGCTCGATCCGGTGGAGCGGCCCGCGCGGCTCATCGCCGCCTCGGTCGGCTTCGGCGCACTCCTGCTGGCCTTCGCCTACCTGGCGGGCACGGTCAACCGCCTCCGGGAGGGCGGCCCGGCACGCGCCCTGTACGCCACCTCCGGATGCGCGGGCTTCGCGCTCTTCCTGGGACTCGGCGCCATCAGTGGCGGCCTGTACCTGCACCGGCCGTGGCTCACCGTGGCCGGAGCTGTGCTGGCGGCGGTAGGTCTGGCCCTCGCGGGCGCGGGAATCCTCGCCTCCACGGGGGGTGGCGCGGGCGGTGTGGCGGAAACGGGCGTTCGGCTCTTCGACGTTCTGCTGCGGATCGGCACGAACACAGTGTCCTTCGCCCGTCTCGCGGCATTCGGCCTCACCCATGCCGCACTGGGCGGGCTCGTATGGCGAGGCACCGCCGCGCTCGCGCACGACGGCAGCGCGCATGTCGCGGCTGCCGTGCTGCTGTTCGCTGCCGGCACCGCCGTGACGTTCACGCTGGAGGCACTCGTAGCCGGAGTGCAGGCCCTGCGACTGGAGTTCTACGAGCTGTTCTCACGGCTCTTCGACGCCGAGGGCAGGCCGTTCCGCCCCTGGCACGTTCCGACCACGGACACGGATCCCACGGCAGACGCGGAGGTGACCCCGTGCTCGCATGGCTGATCGTCCTTCCCCTCCTCGCCGCCGCCCTCTGCGCGGTGCGCACGCTCGCCCAGCGGCGCGGCAGGGCGACACTGCGCTGGCTCCTGGCCTCGAACCTCACCCTGCTCGGGGGCGCCGCGGCGCTCCTCGTCACGGTCCTGGCGGACGCCACCCAGGCGTCTCCCGCCCAACCTGCCGGGCAGACGGGCCCGAACTCGGCGGCCCTGATCGGCGCGGCGATCGCCGTGGCCGGGGCCTCCATCGGCTCGGCCATCGCGGTGGCCTACACCGGCGCCGCGGCGATGGCCGCGCTCAGCGAACGCCCGGAGCTGTTCGGGCGCGCCATGGTCGTCGTGGGACTCGCGGAAGGCATCGCGGTCTACGGCCTCGTGGTCGCGATCCTGCTGATCGGCAAGGCCTGACCCATGGGCTCGGTGGCTGCCGTCGGCGAACGTGCCCGTGTGGCGGGCCTGGCCCTCGCCGGCGTGGACGTCCACCCGGCGGAGAGCGCGGAGGAGGTCCGCACGGCATGGGAGCAGCTCGGCCCCGGCGTCACCCTCGTCATCGTCACCGAGGGCGCGGCGGCCGCGCTCGGCCGCCAGGCGCGGGAAGGTCCGCATCCGCTGGTCGCGGTGATGCCGCCATGACCGCCCGGAAGGACGCCGGACATGCCGACCGGGCGATGGACCCCGTACGTGCCGAACTGCTGCACGTCGCCCGCCAGGCCGCCGACGCCCTTCTTGCCGAGGCCGTCGAGCAGGCGGCCAGGACCGAGGAGGCCGCCCGGCAGACGGCCGCCGGGATCCTCGAACAGGCGCGCCGTGAGGGGGAAGCGGACGGTGCGGCGGACGCGGCCCGGATCGTGCGGCGTGCCCGGGCACGCGCCCGCGCCCTCGTCCTCCAGGCCCAGGGCGCGGTGTACTCGGAGTTGACGCGACACGTCACAGAGGATGTGCGGCACATGACTGCCAGGGCGGGTCTTCGGGACCGCTTGGAGTCACGGGCGCGCATTCTCCTGGGCCCGGATGCCGTGATCACCGGCACTGCCGACGGTGGCGTGGTCGCCGGAACCGCGGGGCGGCACGTCGACTTGACGCCCGCGGCACTGGCGGCCCGGGCGCTGGAGAGGAACGGCGCCGAGGTGGAAGCGTTGTGGGCCCCATGAGACGGCCGGAGCAGGGCGCAGGCCGTGCGAGCATCACCCGGGTGACCGGTCCCCTCGTAGAGCTGGCCTACGAAGGCTTCCTTGCGATGCACGACCTCGTCCTGCTCGGCGAGGCAGGGCTGCCGTCCGAAGTCGTGGCGATCAGCGGCGGCA
The DNA here is from genome assembly GCF_055573115.1 of Streptomyces sp. NPDC030222. Classification (NCBI taxonomy): domain Bacteria; kingdom Bacillati; phylum Actinomycetota; class Actinomycetes; order Kitasatosporales; family Streptomycetaceae; genus Streptomyces; species Streptomyces sp. NPDC030222. The sequence continues at coordinate 189,474 of NZ_JBVICA010000004.1, read as the reverse complement.
CGGCCACCGTCCAGGTGTACGAGTACACCGGCGGACTCACACCAGGCACACCGGCGCACCCACAGGGCCGGCCCCTGTCCGTCCGCCTCTGGCCGGGCCTGCTCGGCGGCGTGTTCGACGGACTGGTGCGGCCTCTGTCAGAAGCCGGGGAACGGCTCACCGGAGGTATGACGAGTACCGCACCGGACGAAGGCACATGGATGTTCGAGCCCACCGTGCGGGAAGGCGTCGCCGTCGGACAGGGGGTCGTCCTCGGCACGGTCCCGGCAGTGCTTCCGCTGCGTGTCCTGGTGCCGCCCCGGTGTTCCGGACCGGTCTCCTGGATGGCCCCGGCCGGCCCGCGGCACGCGGACGAAGTCATCGCCGTGGTCGGCGGCGACGAGGTCCGCATGTCCGCGCAGTGGCCCGCCAGAACACCCCGCCCGGTACGGGAGCGGCTTGAGGCGGTGACTCCTCTGACCACCGGGCAGAGGGCGATCGACCTGCTGTTCCCCATGGCGCGAGGCAGCACGGTGGCTGTGCCCGGCGGGTTCGGCACGGGGAAGACCATGCTGCTGCAGCAGATCGCCAAGTGGTGCGACGCCGACGTGATCGTGTACGTCGGGTGCGGCGAGCGCGGCAACGAAATGGCGGACGTCATCGAGGAGCTGTCCCGTCTGGAGGACCCGCGTACGGGGGGACGTCTGGCCGACCGCACAGTCGTGATCGCCAACACCTCCAACATGCCGATGATGGCCCGTGAAGCGAGCATCCACACAAGCGTCACCGTCGCCGAGTACTTCCGCGACATGGGCCTGCACACCGTGGTGATCGCCGACTCGACGTCACGCTGGGCCGAGGCGCTGCGCGAATTCGCCTCCCGCATGGGCGAACTTCCCGCCGAGGAGGGCTATCCCGCCCGGCTCGCTTCAGAGATCGCCGCGTTCTACGAACGCGCCGCGCTCGTGCGCACCCTCGGCGGAGAGACCGGCTCGGTCACGGTCGTCGGCGCCGTCTCCCCGCCGGGCGGCGACCTCACCGAACCGGTCACCGCGCACACCGAGCGGTTCGTGCGCTGCCTGTGGACCCTCGACCGCGACCTGGCCTACGCACGCCACTATCCCGCCGTGTCCTGGGGCGCATCGTTCTCCCGCGACGTGTCCCTGCTGGCCGCCGCCAGGGCCGCCGCCGGTGACCGGGAGTGGGCGGCACGCCGCGGGCGTGTCGCCGCTCTTCTGGCCGAGGCCGACAGACTCGCCGACCTGGTCGAACTGGTCGGGATCACCGCCCTTCCACCACGGGAACGCATCGACGTACTGGGCGGGCGCCTGCTCCGGGAGAGCGTCCTTCAGCAGAACGCTCTGTCCCCGCGAGACGCGTACTGCTCGCCCGAGAAGACCACGGCACTCGTCACGGCCGTCCTCACCGTGGTCGAACGGTGCTCCGAACTGGCCGACTCGGCCGAGCGGGCCGACGCCGTGGAGTCGGTCGACTACACCCCGCTGGTGCGCGTACGGGAAGAGGCCGGCCCGCACGACGTGGACGCGGTGGCGGTGGCACGGGACACGGTCCTCGCCCGGCTCGGGGAGATCCGGTGACGCTGCCGTACGAGATCGAGTACACGGACGTCCGGGCACTGCGCGGCCCGCTGGTGATCGTCGCCGGCGTGGCCGGGGTGGGCTGGGACGAGTTCGTCCGTATCGACCTGGACGAAGGCGGCCGACGGCACGGGCTCGTCCTGGAGGTCGACCGCGATCTGGCCGTCGTGCAGGTCCTGGAAGGCACAGCCGGCATGGATCCGGCTCGCACGAGGATCGCGTTCGCGGGGAGACCCCTGCACGTTCCCGTCGGACAGGGCTGGCTGGGAAGGATCTGCGACGGAAGGGGCGAACCGGCCGACGGCGGGCCCCCGGTCCTCGGCCACACCGGCGCGGCGATCAGCGGCAAGCCCCTCAACCCCGTCCGCAGGGAGCCCCCGTCCGAGCCAGTCCTCACCGGGGTGGGCGCCGTCGACGTCCTCACCACGCTCGTCCGGGGCCAGAAGCTCCCCGTCTTCTCCACCGCCGGCCTGCCCCACCTCGAACTGGCCGTTCAGATCGCCGCCCAGGCCATGTGCGGCGGCGAACCCTTCAGCGTCGTGTTCGCCGGCATGGGCCTCACCCACGCCGAGGCGGTGTTCGTCCGCGACGGACTGGCCGAACGCTCCGCCGCCGGGGAACTCGTGCTCCTGCTCAACACGGCGGACGACCCCGTCATCGAGCGGCTGGTGACGCCCCGCCTGGCGCTGACCGTTGCGGAACACCTCGCCTTCGACGCCGGCCGGCATGTCCTTGTGATCATGAGTGACATGACCGCCTACGCCGAAGCCCTTCGTGAAGTGTCCGCCGCGCGCGGCGAGATCCCCGCACGGCGTGCCTACCCCGGCTACCTCTACAGCGACCTTGCCTCGCTCTATGAACGGTGCGGACGTATCCGGGACCGCCCGGGCTCGGTGACCGTGGTTCCGGTGCTCACCATGCCCGCCGGTGACATCACCCACCCCGTTCCAGACCTCACCGGATACATCACCGAGGGCCAGGTGGTGCTGTCGCCCGAGGCCCACGCCTTGGGCGTGTATCCGCCGATCGACCCCCTCGCGTCGCTGTCACGTCTCATGCGGCGGGGAGCGGGCGAAGGCCGTACACGCGCCGACCACCCCAGTGTCGCCGCCCAGCTGATCGCTTCGCTCGCTCGTGCACGGCAGGTGCGGGAACTCGCCGACTTGATCGGACGCCCCGCGCTGAGCCCCACCGACCTGCGCTACCTGGACCTCGAGCGGTCCTTCCGCCAGGACTTCCTCGGGCAGAGCTCTGCCGAGAGCCGCCCGCTCGGCGAGGCCCTCGACCGGGCCTGGCGGGTCCTGCTGACCCTCCCGCGCAGCGAACTGGGCATGGTCCCGGCCGACTTGATCGACGCGCACGCGGGCGCCGGACACCAGGGGGAGGAGCCATGACCGTGGGACGGGGCGCCGCTCCCGGACGTGCCGGACGGCTGCGCCTGCGTCACCGGCTCGACACCGCGCTGCGCGGCGCCGACCTGCTGGAGCGCAAGCTGCACATCCTGCTGGAGCGCGAACGGCAGCTCCGCCGGACCGAGGAGACCGCACGCGACGCGTGGCAACGGCTCCTGGCGGAGGCGGAGACCTGGCTGCTGCGCGGACTGCTCCTCGGCGGCGAGCAGGCATTGGCCTTGGCCGTGCCCGCCGACAGGGCGGACACGACCTTCGAGTGGACCACCTCCATGGGCGTGCGGCACCCGCTCAGGGCTGCCTTCACGTCTGCTGTCCGCTCCGGAGACGAGCCGACGCCGCGCAACACCGCACTGGTCCTCGCAGAGGCCGCCTACGGCGAAGCGGTCCAGGCCGCCGCGGACTTGGCGGCGGCCAGTGCGGCCGCACGCCTGGTGGGAGAAGAGGCGGCGCGGACCCGGCAACGGGTCCGCGCCCTGAAGCGGCACTGGATCCCTCGCCTGACTCGGCAGCTGGCTGCACTGCAGCTCGCACTGGAACAGGCCGAGCACGAGGACGGCGTCCGCCGGCGCTGGGCGGGGAGTGGCCGCGCGGCCGGAGCCGGCCATCCTCGACGGCCATGACCACGGGAATGCCGTACTCGCGAGCGACGATCGCCGCGTGCGACACCGTGCTCCCGCTGTCCGCGACGACGGCCGCGGCGAGCCGGAAGAGCGGGGTCCACGCCGGGTGGGCGTACGGCGCCACGAGCACGTCGCCCGTCCAGCGGTGAGACGACCCCGATGACGGCCACGGCCCTGGCATCGGCGCTCCGCGCGGTGCGGGGCCGATCGGCCCCGCACATGACCCCATGGGCCTCTCCCGCCGTCCGGCCGGGAGCGCTCCACTGGTTCGGTGGACATGGAACCCAGGAGGAGGGCCGACGCCATGACCGGGACAGCCGAGACCGTTGGAGCACCGGTTCCCGAGCCGGAAGCGCACCGGCTGGAAGCGAGCCATGTCACGGGGGACGCGTACGCCGTGCAGGTCCGCGGTCACCGGGTGCTGGTCGACCAGCCCGTCGCGGCCGGCGGGCAGGACAGCGCACCCACTCCGACGGAACTGTTCGCCGCGTCCCTCGCCACCTGTGTCGCCTTCTACGCGGGACGCTATCTCGAGCGCCACGGCATCGACCGTGCCGGACTGCGGGTCCGCGCGGAGTTCATCATGGCGCCGGACCGGCCTGCCCGTGTCGCCGACATACACCTGGTGGTGTTGCCTCCGCCCGGGCTGCCGGAGCAGCGCCGTGCCGCCATGCTCGCCGTCGTCTCGCACTGCACGGTCCACAACACGCTTCGGCAGCAACCCTCGATCCGCATCGAGGTCGTCTCCTGACCTTTGTCGGAGCGGGCGGGCAGCGCCCGTTCGAGCCGGGCGAGGGATGCCTGTGGGCGCCGGGCGCATGGCCCGAGGCGCATTCGCCCGGGGTTCGTACGTCGACGACGGTCAGCTCGTGCAGACGGACGTGGGCCTGCTCCGGTGTGAGGGCGGAGATGTGGTTCCTTGATCGGAACGGGCGACCGGTCAGCGTCCGCCCGGCGTGCGGAGGAGGAGCACGGCCATGTCGTCCTGCCCGTCGGCCGGCACATAGGAGGCGAGGGTCTGGCACAGCTCGTCGACCGGGAGCCGGGCGTGCTCGGTGACCGTCCGGGCGAGGTCGGCCATGCAGTCGTCGAGGTCCCGGCCCGGGTGCTCGACCACGCCGTCGGTGAAGAGCACCACAGTGGCGTCCCCGGGCAGCGGAACGACGTGGTCGGGGCGGGGGAACCCGGCGTCCACGGCCAGCGGCAGGCCGGGCTCGGTGTCCAGGTAGTGGCCGTGCCGGCCAGGCGTGACCAGCAAGGGCGGCAGGTGACCGGCGCTGGACCAGCGCAGTGTCCACGCGGATCCCTCCGGCTCGACGCGGGCCAGGCAGGCGGTGGTGACGGGGGCGTCGGCCACGGTGGCCAGGATGCCGTCGAGACGGGAGAGCAGGGCGCTGGGCGTGGTGCGCTGTTCATGAAGCAGAGCGCGGAGCATGTTGCGGATCTGGGACATGGCTGCGGCGGCGTGCAGATCGTGGCCGACCACGTCTCCGATGGCCAGGGAGCAGGTACCGTCGGGCAGGAGTACGGCGTCGTACCAGTCGCCGCCCAGTTCCCGCCCCGCCGCCGGCCGGTACTCCGCGGCCGCCGAGAACGGCGTCAGATCGGGCAGCCGCGGCAGCAGCAGCCGCTGGAAGCGCTCGGCGCCGGTCCGGACCTGCTCGAAGAGCCGGGCGTTGTCGATCGCGACCGCCGCGGCGCCGGCCAATGCCACCACCACGTCCCGGTCGTCGGTGTCGAAGGGCCTCCCGTCCCTCCGCTCGGACAGGTACAGGTCGCCGTAGACCTCGCCGCCCACTCGGATCGCCGCTCCCAGGAGTGTGTGCATCGGCGGGTGTCCCGAGGGAAAGCCGGCGGACGAGCGGTGTGCGGCGATGTCGTCGACCAGCAGCGGCTCCGGGTGGCGGATCATGTGACCCAGCAGGCCGTGGCCCTTGGGGGCCCCGATGCCGGCCATGCGCTGCATCTCCTGCTCGGTCAGGCCGACCGCGACGAACTCCTCCAGCTTCCGGTGCTGCTCGTCCAGGACGCCCAGTGCCCCGTAGCGGGCGTCGACGAGGTCCATCGCGGTGGAGACGATCCGGCGCAGCACCTCGCGCAGTTCCACCTCCCTGCTGATCGCCAGCACCGCCGCGAGAAGTGCCCTGAGCCGTTCCTCGGCCACCGCGACAGCCCTGAGCTGTTCCGCGACTCCCGCGAGCGCGGTGTCCGGGAACGGCGGGGCACCGTCGGACTGCGGTGCCTCGTTCTCGCGTCGACGCATGGGAAACGCTCCTTCCGCGTACTGCCCATGCTGCGTCATCCGGCGTCGCCGTGCCCCGGGGCCCACGGGACGAGAGCCGGGACCCGGCCGAACGGTACGACCCGGTCTGCCGTCAGGCGCGGGGGAGCAGGTACCACCGTTGCTCGCCGGGCGCGACCGCGACACGGCGCCCGCCCGGGAGATCAACGGTGAGGGGACGCTGCTGGGACGCGGGCACGCTGATGCCGAGCCGTCCGGGCCGGGTGCGGACACGGATGCCCCGATGGCCCTGGTAACAGAGGGTGAAGGAGAAGTGGGCCAGTTCGTCGAGCGGTACCGGGTCCAGCCCCAGCGCGTCGGGACGGGCAGACAGGCCGGTGATCCCGCGCTGGACGAGGTCGAGCGTGCCGGCCATGGCGCCGAGGTGGACGCCCTCGCCGGTCGTGCCGCCCTGGACGTCGGCGACGTCGCTGAGCAGCGCCTCCTCGCAGTAGGCCCAGGCATCCGCCCCCTTGAGCCGGGTGAGGACCCAGCCGTGGACGAGGCTGCTCAGCGTCGACCCGTGACTGGTGCGCCGCAGGTAATAGGCGACGGTGCGCCGCCACAGCTCGTCGTCCAGCCGGTGCCCGAGCCGCCCGAACAGCGCGATGAGTTCGGCGGGGGAGAACAGGTACCCGAGCATGAGCGTGTCCGCCTGTTTGGACGCCTTGAAATGGTTGACGCTGTAGCCCTCGGCCTCCAGGATCCGGTCCAGGCGGCGGATGTCGACGTACCGGGCCCGGTACGCGTCCCAGTCCAGCTCGGCAAGCTCTCCGTATCCGTCGAACTGGCTGATCACGTCGTTGTGGAACGGCACGTACAGCCTGCGCGAGACGTCGTCCCATCGTTCGAGCGTCCCTGCGTCGATCGAGAGCCGTTCGCAGAGCTCCTCCCGGCGTGCCGGGAGGAGCCGGCCGAGGAGATCGAGTGCCCTGGCGAGGACCCAGGCGGCGGTCACGTTCGTGTACGTGTTGTCGTCCAGTCCGGCCGTCCGGGCCCCCGGATAGGCGTCGTGGTACTCGTCGGGGCCGACGACGCCCCGGATGCGGTAGTGGCCGAGCGACGGGTCATAGGTGACCGCGCTCGCCCAGTAATGGGCGATCTCCACGATCAGTTCTGCTCCCGGGCCGTGGAGGAAGCCCATGTCCCCCGTGGCCTCGGCGTACCGCCAGGTGTTGTACGCGATCGCGGATCCGACGTGCCGCTGCAGCCGGGAGCGGTCCGGAAGCCAGCGTCCCGAGCGGGGGTTGAGGTGGAGTTCCTGGGACTCCTCGCGGCCGCTGCCGGCGCTCTGCCAGGGGAACATCGCGCCACGCCGCCCGGCCGCCGCGGCCGACGCGACGGCTTCCGGGAGCCGACGGTGGCGGTAGAGGAGGAGACCCCGTGCCACGTCGGGGAAGTGCAGGGTGAGGTAGGGCAGCACGAACAGTTCGTCCCAGAAGACGTGGCCGCGGTACGCCTCGCCGTGCAGTCCCCGGGCGGGCACGCCGACGTCCAGGTCCGCGGTGTGCGGGGAGAGGGTCTGCAGCACATGGAAGAGGTGCAGGCGCAGGATCCGGCCGGCGTCGCCGGGAACGTCCAGTTCGGCCTGGCTCCACAGGCGGGCCCAGGCGGCGCGGTGAGAGGCCATCAGACGGGGGAAGCCGGCAGCGCGTGCGACACGGTCGACGGCCGCGCGCAGCGGATCGCCGGCCGGCCGGTCCATCGAGGTGTGCAGTGCGACGGTCTTGGTCAGGACCACGGGCCGGCCGCGGGAGATGGGCAGGGTCCAGTAGACGACCGGACCTGTCTCGTCGACTCGGGTGCGGCCCTCGACCGGGGTGCGGCCCTCGGCCGGGTTACGGACCGTGGTCCGCACGGCCATGCCGATCCGGGTGCCGGACCCGGCCGTGCTGCACGACAGCCAGGAGACGCCGTTCGGTTCGATCCCGGCGCGATGCCCGACCAGGTGACGTCCCTCCAGGTCCCGGTACCGTTCGACTCCCGCGTTGACGACGGTGCCGTCCAGCGCGGACTCCACGTCGACACGGCCGCTCCAGCCGTAGGCGCGCAGCGTGGTCCGCTGGGCCGCGAGATGGGCGTCGCCCATGTGCACGATGCGGGTGTGGGTGACCCTGAGGCGGCGGCCGTGCCCGTCCTGGTACAGCATTTGCCGGACCAGGACGCCCGAGCGCAGGTCGAGGGTCTGCCGGTGGTGGCGCAGACTCGGGTGGTCGGGGGTGAGCCAGTCGCCCACGGGGCCGTCGTCCGGGCGGCACCGGTAGCGCAGCGGCAGCCAGTTGGGGAGGTTGACCAGGTCCTCGTTCCCCACGCGGCGGCCGGCCACCGTGGATTCCAGACGGTCGTAGCAACCGGCCACGTAGGTGCCGGGATAGTGGACCGGACCGGCACCCGTCTCCGACGCGGCCCCGCGGGTGGCGAATCGGCCGTTGCCCAAGGTGCACAGCGCCTCGCGCAGACGCTCCTGCTCGGGGTCGTAACCCTCGTACGCCCAGGTCCATTCCGCGGTCACGACGGCGCGTCCCCCAGCGGACCGGCGGCGTGCGGTGCGGACAGGTCCGCAGGTACGGCGTCGGCAGCGTGCGCGCACAGCGCGGGAAACGCCGTCGACGTACCGCCCGCAACGTCCATGGTGTCGCTCCCCGGGGCGTGGTCAGCCGTGCGGGCCGACGATCCGGCGGCCGGTGATGCGGGAGGGGGAGATCGCCACCCACAGGTCGCGCCGCCCTCCCACCCACGGCGGGGTCGCCGCTTCTTCCTCCAGGCGCCGGACGGCGGACTCCTCGGTGACGGCGCGGGCCGGCCCGACCGCAAGCACGCTCCAGCCCCGGCTGAAGGTCTCGTCCACGCGGTCCACCTCGAAGGCGACCTCGTCTCCCGCGGCGAAGGCGGGAACCTTGCCCAGAGCGGTGCGGAACGCGATGTCGGTACCGTCGACGAGGTAGTTGACCGGAACGATCGCCGGTCCTTCGGGCGTGAGCACGCCGACCCTGCCGACCCCGTGGGTCGACATCAGCGCGCGGCACTCCTCTTCGTCGAGTTCGGTGAGCACGGCGTCACGCAGGGCCCGGCCGCGACCCGGCGGCTGATCCGCGGTGCCTCCGGTCAGATCGGCCACCGTCGTGTCCAGGGCCGCGGCCAACAGCTGCAGCGTGGCCGCGTCCGGGGCGGCCGGCCGCTCTTCGAGGTACTGGAGGTAACTCTCGGCGGCGCCGCTGCGCACCGCCAGATCCGCGAGGGACAGGCCGAGTTCCTCGCGCCGGGCGGCCAGGCGACGACCGATGTCGGTTCGCGTATGTGAGGACGTGCCGCCTTCGGAACCGTGCGGGGTCGTGCCGGTCATCGTGGTTCACCTCTCCTCGGGCGCAGCCGGTGTGACCGCGTCGTGCCGGGGTCCGCCGAGCACCACCTTCAGCGCGCCGGTGTCCGCGGCGCGGGAGAACACGTCGTACGCCTCCTCCATCCGTCCGAGCTCGAAGCGGTGGGTGACGAGCGCGGACGTGGGCAGCCTGCCCGCGGCCGTCATGCGCAGCAGCAGGGGAGTGGAGCAGGTGTCCACGAGGCCCGTCGTGATGGTGACGTCCTTGATCCACAGGTCCTCGAGGTGGAGTACGGCAGGCTTGCCGTGGACGCCGATGTTGGCGACCCGGCCGCAGGGGCGCACCATGCGCGTGCACATCTCGAACGCCTCGGGCACCCCCACCGCCTCGACGACGACGTCCGCCCCCAGCCCGTCGGTGAGGTCCGCGACGAGCTGCTCCGGGCCCTCGGCGGCGTTGGCGGTCGCGTCCGCCCCGAGGCTGCGGGCCGCGGCGAGCCGGGACTCGGCGAGATCCACGGCGATGATCCGTCCAGGGGTGTAGAGGCGGGCGGTGGCGATGGTGGCCAGGCCGATCGGGCCGGCGCCGACCACCACGACCGTGTCGCCCGGCGTGACGTGCCCGTTGAGCACACCCACCTCGTAGGCGGTGGGGAAGATGTCCGCCAGGAGCACGGCGTCCTCGCTCTCGACGCTGCCGGGCAGCGCGTGGACGGACAGGTCCGCGAACGGGACGCGGACGTACTCGGCCTGCGTGCCGTCGATCAGGTGGCCGAGGACCCAGCCACCGCCTCCGCGGCACTGTCCGTAGCGGCTCTCCCGGCAGAAGCGGCAGCGTCCGCAGGCCGCGATGCAGGACACCAGCACCCGGTCGCCGGGACGGACGGTACGGACGTCACCACCGGTCTCCATGACCTCGCCCACGGCCTCGTGCCCGAGGATCCTGCCGGGCTCGACCTCGGGTACGTCGCCCTTGACGATGTGCAGGTCGGTGCCGCAGATCGTGACCGCGTCGACCCGGATGATCGCGTCGGCGGCGTCCTTGACGTCCGGGTCCGGTACGTCCTGCCACGCCGTCCGTCCCGGTCCCTGGAAGACGAATGCCTTCATGGCCTCGCGCCTCCTCTGCCGTTCTGTTCTGCTGTCCCGCATGTCTGCACCGCCAGCCTGTCTCGCGTGGTGCGCCCGGCGCTTGGGCCGGACGGCCCCGGGCGTGTCCCGCTCGGCCCATCCGGCGGGGCGGCTGGGGTGCGAGAGTGAACGAAGCCTCAGCCGGAGGTGGGCGAGCATGACGGACACGGTCCCAGCGGCCACGGGTGAGCGGCCACGACCTGCGCTGCCGTCCTTCGTGGGTGGTGCGGGCACCGTCACGGGCAGTGCGTTCCTCCTCGAAGTCTCCTCGAGGCCTCGTCGAGTCCTCGTCGGGCCGACTGTGCGCCGGCCTGGTCGACCGCGGACTCTTTCAGGGTCCCGCCGAACCTCGGCGCCGCAACCGGCGCCGCTCTCCCCGCGACACCGCCGACGTCGCCACGGTCGTTGTGAGCCCCCGCACCTCGACAGCCAGGCGCACCTCGACCACCGCGGATACCTCCCCCCGGCTGGTACGCCAGGGGTTCCGCGGGCCCGTCCTCACCAGCGAGGCCACTTCCCGGCTCGCCGACCACGTCCTGCGCGACAGCGCCCGCCCGCTCCGTCCGATGGGAGACCCGACATGGCCTCCACCCCCTACACCGTGAACGACGTGATGACGACCCCCGTCGTGGCCGTCACACCCGACGCCCGGTTCAAAGAGATCGTCGCCGCCATGGACCAGTGGAAGGTCACCGCCCTGCCGGTCATCGAGGGCGAGGGCCGCGTCGTGGGCGTCCTCTCCGAGGCGGATCTGCTGCCCAAGGAGGAGTTCCACGACACCGAGCCCGGGCTGATCGAGCAGATGCAGCGCCTGGGCGACACCGCCAAAGCCGGCGCGGTGAGCGCCCGGGACCTCATGACCACGCCACCGGTCACCATTCACGCGGACGCCACCCTGCCCCAGGCCGCTCGGATCATGGCACGCCGTCAGATCAAGCGCCTGCCCGTGGTCGACGCCGACGGGATCCTCCGAGGCATCGTCAGCCGCGCCGACCTCCTCAAGGTCTTCCTCCGCCCCGACGGCGACATCGCCACCGAGGTACGCAGTGAGATCGTCGACCGTCTCTTCGCCGTCTCCCGCCGGGACATCCGGGTCCACGTCGCCGACGGCGTCGTCACCCTCACCGGCTCCGTCCGGGACGGCACCCTCATTCCCGTCGCGGAGCGCCTCGCCCACGCCGTCGAGGGCGTCGTCGGCGTGAGGTGCGAACTCACCGGGCCGCCGGAACCGGCCGCGGCCGCCGACCCGTCCGCCTGACCTCGCCTCTCCCGGCGTGCCCGTGGCGTTGCGGGGAGGGATCACCGCACGGCACACCCGTCCGACGATCGTCGCCGACGCGCCGTGGCCGGGGCAGGCGTCAGGGATGCGCGGTGGAACCCCGGACCACGGCGACCGGACAGTGCGCGTGGTGGAGCATGGCCTGGCTCACCGACCCCAGCAGCAACCCGGTGAATCCGCCACGCCCCCGGGCGCCCGCCACCAGCAGCTGGGCGGAGGCACTCTCCCTGATCAGAGCCTCACGTGTGTCGCCCCGGACCACCTTCTGCTCGACCTCGACGCCCGGGTACTGCTCCCGACGGCCCGACAGCGCCTCGGCAAGCAGACGCTCTTCGGCCTCCGGGAGCGCGGAGGGAGGGTGGGCGTAGGGCAGTGACGGATCCCGTGGCGGAGGCATCGGCGCGTTCCACGGCGTCCAGGCGTGGAGAGCGAGCAGACTCGTTCCGCGCAGCGCGGCCTCGGCGAAGGCGAAGTCGACCGCGCGGTCGCCGGCGGAGGACCCGTCGACGCCCAGCAGTACCGGGCCGGTCGCGTCAGGCCGTTCCCGCACCACCATCACCGGACACTGGCCGTGCGCGGCCAGATGCACCGCTGTGGAGCCCAGCAGGAGACCGACGAAGCCTCCCATACCCCGGGAACCGACGACGGCCAGCTCCGCACCGCGCGACTGGGCTTCGAGCACGGTCAGCGGCTCGCCCGTCACCACGGCCGAGGTGACGTCCAGGTCCGCAGCCGTGGCCCGGGCCCGCTCCACCGCCTCGGCCACGAGGCGCTCCACCGCGTTCCGCAGCCCGCCCTCGGGCGGGCCGAGCAACGACGGCTCCAGCGACACATGTGCCCGGGGCCAGAGGAACGCGTGCACCACGCGCAGCCGGGCCCCACGCCACTGGGCCTCCCGGGCCGCCGCCTCGACCGCTGCGAGACCGGAGGCCGAGCCGTCCACTCCCACCACCACCAGGCCGCCCACCGCGCCCCCTTCATGCTCCGAGTCCTCCCCCAAGCCTCACCTGCGTGCCGCGTCCCCGCCACAGAGACGAGGCCGCTCGGACCACGCGCGGGGCCGAACGGCCCTGGCACACCGGCCGGGGCCGGGGCCAGCGTGGACACGTACAAGGTTTTTCCTCGCAACCTCATCGATCCTGGAGGTGGGGACCGTGATGTACTGGAACGGCGGTGGCTGGGCCTGGATGGCCTTCATGCCCCTGTTGTGGATCGGGCTGATCGGCCTGGTGGTCTGGGCCGTCGTACGCCTCACCCACCCCGGAGCCGGCCGTGACGGCACCCGTCAGGGGGCGTCGGCGCCCAAGGAGGATCCGGAGGAGATCCTCGACCGCCGCTTCGCGTATGGCGAGATCGACGCCGACACCTATACCGAGGCACGCCGACGTCTCGAGGCGCACCGGCCGAGGCCGTGAGGGCGGGAGGCGTGAGGGCGGGAGGCGTGAGGACGGTGCGGAGCCGCGCGACCGAGGGCTGCTGGTCACCGACCTGACACCCGCTCATGCCCGATGCCGGCCGCCGCGACTCGCCCAGCCCCCCGCCCCCCGCCGCTCCGCCGCGACTCGCTCAGCACCTCGAGAGGTGGCGAACGATCGCCGGCGCCGGCGGTCACCGTGCGGGACGCGGCCTCAGGAAACGCGTTTGATCGTCCCGGTGTTGGGGTCGTGGCCGGGCACCGCCGAGTACCGGCACGCGCCGCTGTAGAAGCGGCTCACCTCCACCCAGCCCGCCGGGGGGAGCGTGGATGCGCAGGCGTTCACCGTGGAGCCGATGGGCATACCGGAGACCTGCTGGATCTTCTTCATGTTCGGGTTGAAGGTGGTGCCGCAGGCCCAGCTGTTCCACCACTGCACATCGACCCAGCCGGACGGGGTCAGGGAGCTGGAACACATGGTCACTGTGTCACCCGGAGCGGCCGAGGCCGGAGTGCCGGAGAGCGCGACACACGCGGCGGCGGTCAGCAGGGCCAGCGGCGCCGGACGGAGACGGATCACGGGCGGACCTCCGGGTTCTACGAATTCTCTACGTGAACCCCACAATCCATACCGTTCCGTCACATCGGGAGGCAGTCGGTTATCGGACCGAGGTCGTTTGGCCGAAACGAGTGCGTCCATGATCGGTGATCACAGGACGCGGCATTCCGCGCGGAACCGGCCGCGACGCGGCGAGAAACGGCCGGACCGGCGCGCGCCGGTCCGCCGACGGGGCGTCCTCGGGTCAGCGGTCGACGGCTTCCTCGGTGCGCCCCTCGGCGAATTCCCACCACGCGAGCGGGAGCCAGTCGCCGTTCACGAAGGCGTCGACGGACGACCCGCGTCCGCTGATGGCCACAGGCGTCCCCGGCGGGTACGTCGTGCCGGACAGGCCGGGCACGGGGACGAGCAGGGTCCCGAAGCGCTGCGTCACTGTCCTCGTCCTCCGAATTCGGCGTGAGGTTGAAATCGGTATTTCCTAGAACATAGCTGGCTTGTCTCCTGCTCCCTAGAAGGGGAGCATGAGAGTTAGGTCACGTGAGGCGAACGGCCGCGGCTCTTCGGCCTGCTTCTCACCCGTTCGCACGAGGCTCCGTCGAGTCGACGGCCGTTTGTCTCCGGCAGCGAACACGCATCGCTCATCGGAGGTGTCGGCATGAAGGCTGTCGTCTACAAGGGACCGTTCGAAGTAGCGGTGGAAGAAGTCGAGACCCCCCGGCTCCAGCACCCGAACGAGGTGATCGTACGGGTGACGTCCACCGCCATATGTGGCTCTGACCTGCACATGTATGAGGGCCGTACGGCGGCCGAGCCGGGCATCGTCTTCGGTCACGAGAACATGGGCATCGTCGAGGAGCTCGGCGAGGGAATCACCTTGCTGAAGAAGGGCGACCGTGTGGTCATGCCCTTCAATGTGGCCTGCGGATTCTGCAAGAACTGCGTCGCCGACTACACCGGTTTCTGCCTCACCGTGAATCCCGGATTCGCCGGTGGAGCGTACGGCTACGTGGCGATGGGGCCGTGGACCGGAGGCCAGGCAGAATACGTGCGGGTACCGTACGCCGACTTCAACTGTCTGAAGCTGCCGCAAGGCACCGAGAACGAGCGCGATTTCGTGCTGCTCGCCGACATCTTCCCGACCGGCTACCACGGCAATGAACTCGCCCAGGTCTCCCCGGGTGAGAGCGTCGTCGTCTACGGCGGCGGGCCCGTCGGTCTCATGGCCGCCTACTCGGCCATGCTGCGCGGTGCGTCGAAGGTGTTCGTCGTCGACCGGGTGCTCGAGCGGCTGCAGAAGGCCGAGGAGATCGGCGCGATCCCGATCAACTTCGCCGAGGGCAACCCGGTGGAGCAGATCAAGGAGCAGACCGAGGGCGAAGGCACGGACAAGGGCATCGACGCGGTCGGATACCAGGCCATGGCCAGGAGCGAGGACCACGAGGAGCCCGCGGCCGTGCTGAACTCGATCATCGAGAGCGTCCGGCCGACCGGCGCGCTCGGCATACCCGGCCTCTACGTGCCGGCCGACCCGGGTGGACCGGACGAGCAGGCCAAGCGCGGCCGGCTCATGGTCTCGATCGGCAAGCTCTTCGAGAAGGGCCTGCGCCTGGGCACCGGGCAGTGCAACGTGAAGCGCTACAACCGGCAGTTGCGCGACCTCATCATCGCGGGCCGCGCGAGGCCGAGCTTCGTCGTCTCCCACGAGCACTCCCTGGAGGAGGCGCCCATGGCCTACGACAAGTTCGACAAGCGCGTCGACGGCTACACCAAGGTGATCCTGCATCCAGGGCAGTAGCTCTTCCGTAACGGCGGCCCGCCGGCTCGGGCGAGGACCGGGTCGGCGGGCCTGTGCGCCCACTGGCGCCGCCTCCTCGGAGCCGACGGGTCGGATCGCCGGCTCGAGTCCCCAGGCGACGCCCCGTCCCGCAGCGGCCGCGCGGTTGGTCCCGGACTCAGCGGATCACCAGGACGTGGTCACCGCGTGGCAGCAGCTCGCCCACGACCGGTGCGCCGGGGATCTCGCCGGCCACCAGCAGCCCGCCGGAGGTCTGCGCGTCGGCCAGCAGCAGCGCCTCGTCCTCGCTCACCGCCGACAGGTCGCTGTGCGGGCGCACCCACTCCAGATTCCTGCGGGTGCCCCCACTGACGTAACCCTCGCGCAGTGCCTCCCGGGCGCCGTCGAGACAGGGCACCGCGGCCGCGTCGATCAGCGCCGTCACCCCGCTCGCCCGCGCGAGCTTGTAGGCGTGTCCGAGCAGCCCGAAACCGGTGACGTCCGTCGCGCAGACGCAGCCGGCGGCCAGCGCCGCATCGGCCGCCTCACGGTTGAGCCGCGTCATTACGTCGACCGCCTGCGGGAACACCTCGCCGGTGGCCTTGTGCCTGCAGTTCAGCACCCCGATGCCGAGCGGCTTGGTCAGCGACAGCGGAACACCCGGCACGCCCGCGTCGCTGCGCAGCAGACGGTCCGGGTGGACCAGGCCGGTGACGGCCAGACCGTACTTGGGCTCGGGGTCGTCCACGCTGTGGCCCCCGGCGACGTGGCAGCCCGCCGCAGCGGCCGTCGCCAGGCCGCCGCGCAGCACCTCACGGGCCAGTTCGAGGGGCAGCACGTCCCGTGGCCACGCCAACAGGTTCACGGCGAGCAGCGGACGGCCCCCCGTGGCGTACACGTCCGACAGCGCGTTCGCCGCCGCGATCCTGCCCCAGTCGTAGGCGTCGTCTACCACGGGCGTGAAGAAGTCGGTGGTCGCGAGCACCGCCAGGCCGTCGTGCAGCCGGACGACCGAGGCGTCGTCGCCGTCGTCCAGGCCGAGCAGCAGCTCGCCCGCTGGGTCCTGGACCGGGACGCCGGCCCCCAGGCCCCGCAGCACCTCCTCCAGCTCGCCGGGCGGGATCTTGCAGGCACAGCCGCCGCCGTGTCCGTACCGGGTGAGGCGGGTGGATGGCCGGGGCGACGTCGACGCGGTCACACGGCCATCCTTCCGCACATGCTGCGTCGGCGGGCATATCGGGGCAAAGATGTCTTTGTGGCGCGAGGAGGCGTATCCGGCCTGGTGACCGGCCCGGTCTTCAAAACCGTCGAGCGGCAGGAGCTGCCGTTGGCGGGTTCGATTCCCGTCCGCCTCCGCCACGTCCCGCACGAGGGGCAGCCTTCCCAGGACCGGCAAGACGCGCAGGGCGCTCCATGAGCGATCCGCGCCGGCGCATTCCGGGCACCGACACGATGCTCGCCGAGCCACGCATCGCCGAGGCCGTACGGACGCTGGGGCGCCCCCTGGTGAAGGCGGCCATCGCCGACGCCCAGCGGCGTGCGAGGTCCGGCGAGATCGCCCCCGAGGACGTGGTCGACGCGGCGGTCGGCGGCCTGCCCGAACGGGCCTCCGGTCTGCGACCGGTAATCAATGCCACCGGGGTACTGGTGCACACCAACCTGGGCCGCGCGCCACTGTCGGATGCGGCGCGGGCCGCCGTGACGGCGGCGGCCGGATACACGGACGTCGAGTTCGACCTCGTGGACGGCCGCCGGGCCCGCCGGGGACGCGGCGCGCTCGCCGCGCTGGCCGAGGCCGTACCCGAAGCCGGAGCGGTGCACGTGGTGAACAACAATGCGGCCGCGCTGCTCCTCTGCGCCCTGGCGATGGCCCGCGGACTGGAGATCGTGATCAGCCGCGGCGAGCTGGTCGAGATCGGCGACGGCTTCCGCATCCCGGAGCTGCTGGCCTCCACCGGAGCACGGCTGCGCGAGGTCGGCAGCACCAACCGCAGCCACGCTCGGGACTACGCGGAGGCGATCGGCCCCGACACCGGCTTCCTGCTCAAGATCCACGCATCCAACTTCCGGATCAGCGGCTTCACCGCGGCGGCGGAGGTGACCGAGCTGGCGGCGCTGGGACCCCCGGTCGTGGTGGACATCGGTTCCGGCCTGCTCGCCCCGCACGCCCTGCTCCCGGACGAGCCCGACGCCGCCACCGCCCTGCGCGCCGGGGCAGCCCTGGTGACCGCAAGCGCGGACAAGTTGCTGGGCGGCCCGCAGGCCGGGCTGCTGCTCGGCGACGTGGACCTGGTCGAGCGACTGCGACTGCATCCCGCAGCCCGGGCCCTGCGCGTGGACAAGCTGACCCTGGCCGCGCTGGAGGCGACACTACGCGGTCCGGAGCCGCCCGTACGCACCGCGCTCGCCGCCGGCGCGGCCGGGCTGCGCGAGCGCGCCACCCTGCTGGCCGAACGCCTCCGGGCCCGGGGGGTACCAGCGGAGGCACTGCGCACGGAGGCGGCCGTGGGCGGTGGCGGCGCGCCGGGGGTGGCCCTGCCCAGCGCTGCCGTCGGCCTTCCCGCGTCGTACGGCCCGCTGCTGCGCACCGGCGCGGTCCCGGTGATCGGCCGGCTGGAACACGGACGCTGCCTGCTGGACCTCCGTACGGTCACGGCCGAGGAGGAACAGTCGGTACTGGAGGCCGTCCTTGCCGCCGCACAGCGGTCGCACGCGAGTGGGACGAGCGGTGGACACGCCTGCGGCGCCGGGCGTGCGGAGGGCTGCGGAGGCGACCAGGGGAGCGAGCGGCCGTGCAGGTGATCGCCACCGCCGGTCATGTCGATCACGGCAAGTCGACGCTGGTGAGGCTGCTCACCGGGATGGAACCCGACCGGTGGGAGCAGGAGCGGCGGCGCGGCCTGACCATCGACCTCGGATTCGCCTGGACGGCCCTTCCCGGCGGACGGCAGGTGGCGTTCGTCGACGTCCCCGGCCACGAGCGCTTCGTGCCCAACATGCTCGCCGGTGTCGGTCCGGTCCCCGCCGTGCTGTTCGTGGTGGCGGCCGACGAGGGGTGGATGCCGCAGTCCACCGAGCACCTCCAGGCGCTCCACGCCCTGGGCGTCCGGCATGTGCTGCTCGCCGTCACCCGCTGCGACCTGGCCGGTCCGGAACCGGCCCGCCGGGAGGCGCTGGCCCGGATGACGGCGGCCGGCCTGGGAACGGTCGACTCGGTGACGGTGAGCGGCCGCACCGGAGAGGGCCTGGACGGGCTGCGCACCGCGCTGGTCCGGCTGCTGGATGCCCTGCCGCCGGCTGATCCGGACGCCGACGTCCGGCTGTGGGTGGATCGTTCGTTCAGCATCGTCGGCGTCGGCACGGTGGTCACGGGAACGCTCACGGCCGGCACCCTGCACGCCGAAACGGAGCTTCGGCTGGCGTCCACCGGGGCGGCGACGCGGGTACGCGGCCTGCAGGCGCTGGGCCTGGACACGCCCGAAGTCCGAGCCGTGGCCCGGGTGGCGGTCAATCTCCGTGGCGTCGACCACCGTGCCGTCGGCCGCGGCGACGCGCTGCTCACCCCGGGCAGATGGCTGACCACGGCCGAGGTCGACGTGGCGTTGCACCGCTGCGACGGCGGCGGCCCTCACAGGGGTGACCGCAGCGGTGCGGTCACGGACGACCCTGGCACGGGCGACGCCGGTGAGCGTCACGGCATCCCTCGAGAGCTCGTGCTGCACGTCGGATCCGCGTCCGTCGCCGCCCGGGTGCGGCCGCTGGGGAGCGCGAGCGCCCGGCTGCGGCTGGCTCGTCCCCTGCCGCTGCGCGTCGGCGACCGCGCACTGCTGCGCGATCCCGGTCGGCACCGCATCGTCGCCGGAGTCGACGTGCTCGACGTGACGCCCCCCGAGTTGAGCCGGCACGGAGCCGCGCGACGGCGCGCCGTGGAGCTGGCGGCTCTGACCGACGCCCCACCGCGGGCGCTGGCCGAGGCAACACTGCTCCGGCGGCGCTTCGCGACTGCAGGAGGACTGCACTCCATGGGGCTGCCCGAGGTGGGCGAGCCGGTCGGCGACGGCCACAGGGTGCACACGACCGTATGGCGCGAACTGCTGGCCGCAGTGCCTGCAGTGGTCGACCGGTGGTGCGACGACCATCCTCTGGAGTCCGGCGTTCCGGTGGAGGCGCTGCGGCAACGGCTGCGGATGCCCACCACCGGTGCGGTGGAACGGCTTGCCGCAGCGGCGTCGCTGCCGGTCGTGGACGGGCGGGTGTGCCCGGAAGGCGGGCCGGCGGTGCTCCCGGGACCCGTCGAGGCCGCCGTGGCCGCACTGACCGCAGAGTTGCGCGATGCCCCGTTCGCGGCCCCGGACGCCGCCAGGATGGCCGAGCTGCGGCTGGGGCCCAGGGAGCTGGCCGCCGCAGTGCGGACCGGCCGCCTGTTGAAAGTGGCCGACGGCGTCTTCCTCCTCCCCGACGGGGACGCCCGGGCAGGCGAACTGCTCGCGCGACTGCCCCAGCCGTTCACCCTCAGCCAGGCACGACAGGCGCTGCGTACCACCCGGCGGGTCGCGGTTCCGCTGCTGGAGCTGCTGGACCGCCGCGGCGTGACCGAACGGCTCCCGGACAGCACCCGCCGCCTGCGGACCCCGCCACCCACCTGAGCGGTGCAGGCGCGGACGGGGCCCTCCAAGGACGACGACCGGCTCCCCCAGGGCCGCGCGGACGGGCCCTCCAAGGACGACGACCGGCTCTCCCAGGGCCGCGCGGACGGGTTCTCACAGCGCCGCCCGGGGTTCTCCCGGGACTGCCGGGTTAGGACCCCCAGGACCGCGCGAACGGATTGTCCCAGGACCGCCCGGATGCACCTCCCAGGACGTCCGACGGTGCTCGACATGCCCACGCCGGGACCCGGCGTTACGTTGGCTGCGACGGCGGAGGGCGCGAGGCGGGAGATCGCCATGGGCCTGCGACGATGGATCGACGACTGGCCGGTGTACCGGCAGCTCACCGGCGACGATGCGCTGGGCAGGGGCACCGCCGCACGCTCCCGAGGCACCGAGCGGCTGTCCGCCCGCACCGAGCGGGCCGACCGGGTCGTACGGTCCGTGTGCCCGTACTGCGCCGTGGGATGCGGCCAGAAGGTCTTCGTCGAGGACGAGAAGATCACCCAGATCGAGGGCGACCCGGACTCGCCCGTCTCACGCGGTCGGCTGTGCCCGAAGGGTGCCGCCAGTAAGCAGCTGGTGACCGGCCCCGGCCGGATCAGCACCGTCCTCCATCGGCGCCCGCACGGAACGGGGTGGGAGCGTATACCGCTCGACCAGGCGATGGAGATGATCGCGGACCGGGTCGTCGAGACCCGCCGGCGGACCTGGCAGGACACGCATCACGGCGTGCCCGTGCGGCGCACGCTCGGTATCGCCTCCCTCGGCGGAGCGACGCTGGACAACGAGGAGAACTACCTGCTGAAGAAGCTCTACACGGCGCTGGGCGCCATCCAGATCGAGAACCAGGCGCGGATTTGACACTCCGCCACGGTTCCCGGTCTGGGGACCTCGTTCGGCCGTGGCGGAGCCACGACGTTCCAGCAGGACCTGGCCGAGGCCGACTGCATCCTCATCCAGGGCTCGAACATGGCCGAGTGCCACCCCGTCGGCTTCCAGTGGGTGATGGAGGCCAAGGAACGGGGTGCCACGATCATCCACGTCGACCCCCGTTTCACCCGTACCAGCGCACTGGCGGACATCCACGTGCCGATCCGGGCAGGCACCGACATCGCGTTCCTCGGCGCTCTGGTCAACCATGTGCTGAGCAACGGCAAGGACTTCCACGAGTACGTGGTCGCCTACACCAACGCACCGGCGGTCCTGCGGGAGGACTTCGCCGACACCGAGGACCTCGACGGGCTGTTCTCCGGCTTCGACCCGGAGAACCACAACTACGAGACGACCAGTTGGATGTACGAGGGCGCGCAGGCCGCGGCCGCTGCCGGCGACAGGGACCGGTGGACGGCGTCGGGCGACGAGGACGAGCGGGGCGCGGCTGCCCGGCAGCACGGAGGCAGGGAACTGCGCGACACCGCCCGCGCCGAGTCGTACGGCGCCGGCGGCCCCGCTCTGGGCGTGAAGCCGGCCATGGACCCGACACTGCAACACCCCCGCTGCGTGTACCAGGTACTCAAGCGGCACTTCGCCCGTTACACCCCGGAGCTGGTCGAGGACGTCTGCGGTGTCCCCCGCGAGCTGTTCGCCCGGGTGGCCGATGCGATCACCGCCAACTCGGGACGCGAGCGCACCACGGCGCTGTGCTACTCCGTCGGCTGGACCCAGCACACCGTCGGGGTCCAGTACATCCGCACCGCGGCCGTCCTGCAGGCGCTGTTGGGCAACATCGGGCGGCCGGGAGGCGGCATCCTGGCCCTCCGCGGACACGCCAGCATCCAGGGCTCCACGGACGTCCCCACGCTGTTCGACCTGCTGCCCGGCTACATCCCCATGCCGCACGCCCATCAGCACCAGGACCTGGACGCGTTCGTGGCCGCGGACGCCGGCACGACCGGCTTCTGGGGCAACATGCGCGCCTACGTGGTGAGTCTCCTCAAGGCCTGGTGGGGCGAGGCGGCCACCGAGGAGAACGACTACCGCTTCGACTGGCTGCCCCGGCTGACCGGCGACCACGGCACCTACCAGACGGTGCTGAACCAGCTGTCCGGGGAGTGCAAGGGGTACTTCCTCATCGGTGAGAACCCGGCGGTCGGCTCGGCCAACGGCAAGCTGCAGCGGCTGGCCATGGCGAATCTCGACTGGCTGGTGGTGCGGGACCTGCGGATGATCGAAAGCGCGAACTTCTGGAAGGACGGGCCGGAGATCGAGACCGGTGAGCTGTGCCCGGAGGAGATCCCGACGGAGGTGTTCTTCCTTCCGGCAGCGGCGCACACGGAGAAGGACGGCAGCTTCACCAACACCCAGCGGCTGCTGCAGTGGCACGACGCGGCGGTCGCCCCGCCCGGGGACGCCCGGAGCGACCTGTGGTTCGCCTACCACCTCGGCCGGATCATCCGGGAGAAGCTCGCCGGGTCCACCGACCCGCGCGACCGCCCGCTGCTCGACCTCACCTGGGACTATCCGACCGAAGGCCCACTGGCCGAGCCGAGCGCCGACGCCGTACTGGCCGAGATCAACGGATACGGGCCGGACGGGCCGCTCTCCAAGTCCACCCAGCTCCGCGACGACGGCTCCACCGCCTGCGGCGTCTGGATCTACTGCGGGGTCCGCGCCGGCGGTCACAACCACGCGGCGAACCGCCGGCCCCGCGACGAGCAGGGCCGGGTCGCCCCCGACTGGGGATGGGCGTGGCCGGCCAACCGCCGCATCCTCTACAACCGGGCCTCGGCCGACCCCGAGGGCAGACCGTGGAGCGAGCGCAAGCAGTACGTGTGGTGGGACGCCGAGCAGGGCCGGTGGACCGGGGACGACGTCCCGGACTTCGAAGCGGACAAGCCGCCCGACTACCGGCCGCCGCCGGGCGCGAGAGCCCAGGACGCCCTGTCCGGCACCGACCCGTTCATCATGCAGAGCGACGGCCGAGCCTGGCTGTTCGCGCCGGCCGGGCTGGCCGACGGCCCGCTGCCCGCGCACTACGAGCCGTACGAATCGCCGGTGGGCAACCCGCTGTACCAGCAGCAGACGAACCCGGCGCTCCAGGCCTACGACCGTCCCGGCAACCGGTACCACCCGGCCGGCAGCGAGGTGTATCCGTACGTGCTCACCACCTACCGGCTCACCGAGCACCACACGGCCGGAGGCATGAGCCGTGCCCTGCCCTGTCTGTCCGAGCTCCAGCCGGAGTTCTTCTGCGAGGTCTCCCCGGAACTCGCGGCAGAGCGCGGCCTGGAGCACCTGGGCTGGGCGACCGTCACCACGGCCCGCACGGCGGTCGAGGCGAGAGTACTGGTGACCGAACGGATCAAACCGATGCGGGTCCGAGGCCGCACCATCCACCAGGTGGCGGTGCCCTATCACTGGGGCCCGGAGGGGCTGACCACAGGTGACGCGGCGAACGACCTGCTGTCCGTGGTGCTCGACCCGAACGTGCACATCCAGGAGTCCAAGGCGGCGACCTGCGACATCAGGCCGGGCAGGCGTCCAGAGGGCCCGGCGTTGCCGGCTCACGCGGCGGAGTACAGACGACGTGCCGGCCTCCCCGGCGACACCCCGCCGGGCACAGGAGAGGGGCAGCGATGACTGCCGACCGCAACAGGCCGTCCGGCCTGCCGGCCGACCCCAGCGCGGACGCCGGTTACCCGGACACCCACCCGCCCCGGATGGGGTTCTTCACGGACACTTCCGTCTGCATCGGCTGCAAGGCGTGCCAGGTGGCGTGCAAGGAGTGGAACGACGTTCCGGCCGAGACCGAGCAACTGGACCTGCTGGGGCAGTCGTTCGACAACACCGGCGCGCTGAGCGCCGACAACTGGCGCCACGTGGCGTTCATCGAGCAGGCGGTGGCGCCGGACCGGCCGCCGGTCGATCTGGGCATGCCGGCCATGGGCCCGCCCGGGCCCGACGCGGGGGTCGCGAAAGGTCAGGTGCGCTGGCTGATGTCCAGCGACGTGTGCAAGCACTGCACCCACGCCGCCTGCCTGGACGTGTGCCCGACCGGCTCGTTGTTCCGCACCGAGTTCGGGACCGTGGTGGTGCAGGAGGACATCTGCAACGGCTGCGGATACTGCGTGCCCGCATGCCCGTACGGCGTGATCGACATACGTCCGGGCGACGGACGGGCCTTCAAGTGCACGCTGTGCTACGACCGGCTGGGCGCGGGCCGGGAACCGGCCTGCGCCCAGGCGTGCCCGACCGACTCCATCCAGTTCGGCCCGCTGGACGAACTGCGTGAGCGGGCCGACCGGCGGGTGGCCGAACTGCACGACCGCGGGGTGGACCAGGCACGGCTGTACGGCCGGGATCCCCAGGACGGCGTCGGGGGCGACGGGGCGTTCTTCCTCCTGCTGGACGAGCCCGAGGTGTACGGGCTGCCGCCCGATCCGGTCGTCACCACCCGTGACCTGCCGTCGATGTGGCGGCATGCGGCAACGGCTGCCGTGGGCGTGGCCGTGAGCGTGGCCGTCTCCTTCGTGGGGCGGGGGACCTTCCACAGGCGACGACGATGAAGGCCCGCGCCGGTGCACGACGACGCAGGGCGAGCGGCGAGCAGCCACGACGGGCAACGGAAGGAGGCAGCCGTGACGGGGAGAAGTGAGCAGCAGCGGCCCCCGGTTCCACGCGCGGAATTCCGGTCGTACTACGGCCGACCGATCCTCAAACGTCCCACCTGGAAGGTGCCGGACGTGCCCGCATACCTGTTCCTGGGAGGCACGGCCGGTGCGTCGGCGGCCATGGCGGCGGTGGCCGAGCTGACCGGGCGCCGGGAGCCGGCAGCGGCAGGCCGGTGGATCGCCGCCGCCGCGTCGGCGGCGGGCGTGGCCGCCCTGGTCCACGACCTCGGCCGCCCCGAACGCTTCACGCACATGCTGCGCGTCCTCAAGCCCACCTCCCCGCTGTCGGTGGGTTCCTGGATCCTCGCACCGTTCTCCGCGCTCGCCACCGCCTCGGCCGCCTCACAGGCCACCGGACGGCTTCCGCGGCTCGGCCGGCTCGCCGGACTCGGCTCGGGTGTGCTCGGGCCGGCGATGTGCACCTACACCGCGGTGCTCCTCTCCGACACCGCGGTACCGGCGTGGCACGAGGCGTATGCGGAACTGCCGTACGTGTTCGCCGGCAGTGCGCTGACCAGCGCCGCGGGTGCGCTGCTGCTCTGCACACCCGGCGCGGACCACGGGCCGCCGACCCGGATGGGCCTCTTCGGCACGGTCATGGAACTCGCGGCGATGCGCCGCATCGAGCGGCGGCTCGGGCTGGTCGGTGAGCCCTACGTGACGGACCGTTCCGGCCGGCTGCTGACCCTGAGCAAGGCACTGGCCGCGGCCGGGGCCGGGCTGTCGCTTCTCCCCGGTCGCCGGGCGGCCCAGGTCCTGGCGGGAGCGTCGTACCTGGCGGCGGGACTGTGCACCCGGTTCGGGATCTTCGCCGCGGGCATGGCGTCCGCTCAGGACCCGGCATACGTGGTGACGCCGCAGCGCGAGCGCCTCCGGGCCGGCAGAGGCGACCCTCACGGGACCGAGTGAGGCCCGGGCCCGATCCCTCGGCCCTGGAGGGCCGTTGTGGCACCGGCTACAAGACCGGCCGGGACAAGGCCGCGGCGGCGGACGGGACGACCGCCGTCGCCGACGGCATGGAGCGCTCCCTCGGCCCGGACCGTCCGACCACGCCTCCACCCGCCGTCCCTCACCCGGTGGGAGAACTCCCGGACCGACACCTGACGGAGGCCCGGGGTTCCCCTTCCGCATCACCCGCAGGTCGGTTGCCGGCTCGCCGACGTCACCCCGGCACCGCGAGGGTCTCGGTCAGCCGCCGACATAGGCCGCGAGGTGCTCGCCGGTGAGGGTGGAGCGGGCGGCCACGAGGTCGGCAGGTGTGCCCTCGAAGACGATCCTGCCGCCGTCGTGTCCGGCACCGGGACCGAGGTCGATGATCCAGTCCGCATGTGCCATGACCGCCTGGTGGTGCTCGATGACGATGACCGACTTGCCGGAGTCGACGAGCCGGTCGAGCAGTGCGAGCAGCTGCTCGACATCGGCGAGGTGGAGGCCGGTGGTCGGCTCGTCGAGCACGTACACGCCGCCCTTCTCCGCCATGTGGGTGGCCAGCTTGAGCCGCTGGCGCTCGCCGCCGGACAGCGTGGTGAGCGGCTGGCCGAGGGTGAGGTAGCCGAGTCCGACATCGCCGAGCCGCTCGAGGATCTTGTGCGCGGCCGGCGTGCGCGCCTCACCGGCGCCGAAGAACTCCTCGGCCTCGGTCACCGACATCGCGAGCACCTGGCTGATGTCGTAGCCGCCGAGGTGGTACTCCAGCACCGAGGCCTGGAACCGCTTCCCCTCGCAGTCCTCGCAGGTGGTGGCGACGCCGGCCATCATCGCCAGGTCGGTGTAGATCACGCCGGCGCCGTTGCAAGTGGGGCAGGCACCCTCGGAGTTGGCACTGAACAGCGCCGGCTTCACGCCGTTGGCCTTGGCGAACGCCTTGCGGATCGGCTCGAGCAGTCCGGTGTAGGTCGCCGGATTGCTCCGCCGGGAGCCGCGGATCGCGCTCTGGTCGACCGACACCACACCCTCGTCGGCGGGGACCGACCCGTGTACCAGCGAGCTCTTGCCGGAGCCGGCGACGCCGGTGACCACGCAGAGCACCCCGAGCGGGACGTCGACGTCGACGCCCTGGAGGTTGTTCGCCGTGGCGCCGCGGATCCGCAGCGCGCCGCTCGGCGTGCGCACCGATTCCTTGAGCACGGCCCGGTCGTCGAGATGGCGGCCGGTGACGGTGTCGCTGGCCCGCAGCCCCTCGACGGTGCCCTCGAAGCAGACGGTGCCGCCCTCCGTACCGGCACCCGGTCCGAGGTCCACGACGTGGTCGGCGATCGCGATCGCCTCCGGCTTGTGCTCCACGACGAGCACCGTGTTGCCCTTGTCCCGGAGGCGCAGCAGAAGGTCGTTCATCCGCTGGATGTCGTGCGGGTGCAGACCGATGGTCGGCTCGTCGAAGACGTAGGTGACGTCGGTGAGCGAGGAACCGAGGTGGCGGATCATCCTGACGCGCTGCGCCTCACCGCCGGACAGTGTGCCCGCCGGCCGGTCGAGCGAGAGGTAACCGAGGCCGATCTCCGTGAACGAGTCGAGGGTGCCCTGCAGCGCGGTGAGCAGCGGCGCCACCGAGGGATCGTCGAGTCCGCGGACCCACTCGGCCAGGTCGCGGATCTCCATCGCGCACGCGTCGGCGATGCTGATGCCCTTGACCTTCGACGACCGGGCCCCCTCGCTGAGCCGGGTGCCGTCGCACTCGGGGCAGGTGGTGAAGGTGACGGCCCGCTCCACGAACGCCCGGATGTGCGGCTGCATCGCCTCCTTGTCCTTGGACAGGAACGACTTCTGGATCTTCGGGATCAGCCCTTCGTAGGTGAGGTTGACGCCGTTCACCTTCACCTTGGTCGGCTCGCGGTAAAGGAAGTCGTGCATCTCCTTCTTGGTGAACTCGCGGATCGGCTTGTGCGGGTCGAGGAATCCCGACTCGGCGTAGATCCCCACGGTCCACACGTTGTCCGACTTCCAGCCGGGAATGGTGAAGGCCCCGTCGGAGATCGACTTGGAGTCGTCGTAGAGCTGGGTGAGGTCGATGTCGGAGACCTTGCCCCGGCCTTCGCAGTGCGTGCACATGCCGCCGGTGCGGGTGAACGTCGCCTTCTCGGCCTTGGTCCTGGCGCCGCGCTCGACGGTGATCGCACCGCTCGCCCGGACCGTGGCCGTGTTGAAGGAGTAGGCACTGGGCGGGCCGATGTGCGGCTCCCCGAGCCGGCTGAAGAGGATGCGCAGCATCGCGTTGGCGTCGGTGGCGGTGCCGACCGTGGAGCGGGGGTCGCCGCCCATCCGCTGCTGGTCGACGCTGATCGCCGTCGTCAGGCCGTCGAGCACGTCGACCTCGGGCCGGGCCGGGGTCGGCATGAAGCCCTGGACGAAGGCGCTGTAGGTCTCGTTGATCAGCCGCTGCGACTCCGCGGCGATCGTGTCGAACACCAATGAGCTCTTGCCCGAGCCGGACACACCGGTGAACACCGTCAGCCGGCGTTTCGGGATCTCGATGCTGATGTCCTTGAGGTTGTTCTCGCGCGCACCGTGCACACGGATCAGATCGTGGCTGTCGGCAGCGTGCAGCGCAGGCGACTGCGTATCCGTCTTCTCGGCCATGCCCATCGTGTCTCCATCTTGTCGCGCGGTGCGCTTTCGCGGTCTCCGTCTGCGCCGCCTCGCCCGATCCGGCCGGCATCGAGCGGTACGTCTTGTTCTCCTCCGCCGGGCTTGTTCTCCTCCGTCGGCGCGGCGGGCCGCCGCCGTTGCGCTGCCCGGCCGTGATCCGCGGTGCCGGCCGGTGTGCTGCGGTGGCCGTCCGGATCACGCCGACCGGGACGCAACCGGCAGCGCAGCCACCGCATCCACACCGCCTCGGCCCCTGGCATCCCCTGCCCCACCACACGGCACTCCCCTGCCGAGGCATCCGGCCACGACCGGCGGCTGTGCACAGCGGCTCGCCGCCGGGCACTCCGATCACTCGCATCCCAGCCGGGATGCGCCGGGGATGCGGGACCAGCGTACGGGGTGGCCGACCCACGGGGGCCGAGTCCGGCTGGCCCGACCGATCGCCCCGCCCCTGTGCATGCCGCCCCGGCACGCCGAGCTGCATGCACAGGAGCGTGAAGAAGCCCGGGGACGTTGGCGGCGGGGCCGGTGAGGTGTGGATCCGGGTGGCCGCCACCCGTGTTGTGCGCGGCCGCCTCCTCGGTGCCGTGCATGCAGGTCGTGGCCGTGACCGCCGGAAGCTCAGCGCAGCTCGTTGAAGCGGATCAGATTGCCCGCGGGATCGCGGAAGGCGCAGTCGCGGATCCCGTACGGCTGCTCGGCCGGCTCCTGGACGATCTCGGCGCCGCCCGTCCGGAGCCGCGCGAAGACGCCGTCGAGGTCCGTGGTGGCCAGGGTGATGCGGGCGTAGGTGCCTTTGGCCATCATCTCGGCGACGGTGCGTCGCTCGTCGTCGGTGACACCGGGATCGGCGGCCGGCGGCTCCAGGACGATGGACGTGTCCGGCCGGCCGGCGGGGCCGACCGTGATCCAGCGCCTGCCGTCGTAACCGACGTCCTTGCGGACCTCGAAGCCGAGGAGGTCGCGGTAGAAGGCCAGGGAGGCCTCCGGGTCGTGATGGGGGAGGAAGGTCCAGTGAATGGTGATGTCCATGGCCGTCACACTAGGTACGCCTCGGTGACCGACGCTTCTCCATTCCTGATCGATCCGGTCGCTCGTTGTCGGTTGGTACGGCGTCGTGCCGCCGTACGTACCCGGGGCCCGAGCCGCCACGCCCGGCGGATCGCCGCCAGGTCGATGCAGCGACTGCCGAGGCCGCCCGGCTGCGGGCCCGGCCACCTGCGCGGCCCTGCGGCATTGCGCAGCGGTCCGCCGAGCCCGCCTCCTCCCCGGCACCGGCCCACGGTGCTGTGGGAGACTGACCGGATGGGACGGCAGGACCTCGACGACCTCGTCCGGCTGCGGCGGGCCCGCGACCGGATGGACCGCGACTACGCCGAGCCGCTCGACGTTCCCGCGCTGGCGCGCGGCGCCCTGATGTCGCCGGGGCATTTCTCCCGCAGCTTCCGCGCCGCTTTCGGCGAGACGCCGTACAGCTACCTGATGACGCGCCGCATCGAGCGGGCCAAAGCGCTGCTGCGGCGAGGCGACCTCACGGTGACCGAGGTCTGCTTCGCGGTCGGGTGTACCTCTCTGGGGTCGTTCAGCTCCCGCTTCACCGAGCTGGTCGGCGAGAGCCCGAGCGCCTACCGGTCCCGGAGCCATGACCATGGCGCCGCCATTCCGGCGTGCATGGCCAAGATCCACACACGGCCGGTCAGGAATGGAGAAGCGCGCCCTGCGTCTCGGCCGTAGCGTGAGCGGCATGGACATCAGGCTTTCCCAATGCTTCATCGCCGTCGACGACCACGACAAGGCGATCGCCTTCTACCGCGATGTGCTCGGCCTCGAGGTACGCAACGACGTGGGGTTCGAGGGCATGCGCTGGGTGACCGTCGGGTCGCCCTCGCAGCCGGACGTGAACATCGTCCTGGAACCGCCCGCCGCCGACCCGAACGTCTCGCCGTCCGACAAGCAGGCCATGGCGGAACTGATGGCCAAGGGCCTGCTGCGCGGCGTCATCTTCGCGACCGACGACTGCGACGCCGCCTTCGAGCGCATCAGCGGCGCGGGCGGAGAGGTACTGCAGGAGCCCATGGACCAGCCCTACGGCGTCCGCGACTGCGCGTTCCGTGACCCCGCCGGCAACCTGCTCCGCTTCACCCAGCCACTCGCGAAGTGAGCCCGCGGCCGGGCCCCGCCGAGGGGTCCGGCGTTCCGGACCACGTCCTCCAGCCGACGCCGGGGCACCGCGGACCGCACGAAGGCCACCCGCCGGGCAGCAGAAGCGTCGACCGAACTGCGAGCAGTAGCCTTTTGCACGACGTGCAGCACTTGGCCGGCCACCTTCTCCGGATCGCATCGACCCGCAGTCTTCTACCTCGTCACAAGGGTGTTCTGGACCTTGCCCCGACCCGCTGCGCGGTACGGGAGGGGGCCGGAGCCGTGAACACGGCGGCGCCAGCCCGCAGTCGCGGACCGGCGCCCCGGCGCCCAGGCCTGTGCCCCTCCGTCAGGACCTCCACCAGGCCGCTGCCGTGTCGCGCAGCGTGTTGGTCCCGCAGTGGATCTCTCCCATGCCGAGGTGGTAGGTGTACCAGTCGTCGATGTAGGACACCTTCATCCCGCTCTGGACGTACACGGCCGTCACCGCCTCGGTGAAGATGTCCTTGCCGCCCACGACCGGACCCCACTGGCGCGGCGCCAGGTAGCGGTTCCGGCCGAGCAGGATGCCGTTGACCGCGCCCGGCACATAGGCACTGGTCATGACGGCAGGACCGGCGGCCCGGCCCGAGCGGTCCCGGGCGAGCCCCTTCTGCTGACCGTACTCGCGCACCACGTCGGGCACGTCGGCGCCCATCCTGGTCAGCCGCGGCACCTGGTCACCGCGCTCGCCGTGCTCGCTGCCGCGGGTGTAGAGGGCCGGCACCCGCACGATCTCGGCATCGGTGACGCCGGTCTCCCGCTTGAGGATCTCCAGATTGGCCCGGATGCGCTGCGCGGCCATGGTGTTGTCGGCCACCAGCCAGCGGGACCCCAGAGCCTGGGCGATGGTCTCCTTCGGGACCGGCAGGGACCCGGACGGGGGCAGCGAGAACATCCTCGCCGAACCGTGCCCGGTGCGCTGGGCGTCCTTGAGCAGCCGGAGGCCGGCCTCCGGGTCCGCGACAGCGATCTTCCAGCCCCGTGGCGTGTCCGCCGGCAGGAACTGGACGAACTCGTCGACATGCCCGACGTGCAGCCACGAGGTGTCCAGCAGCAGCGGGTCCTGAAGGCCCTGTGACCCGAGCAGCGTACGCATCACCTGGGCGGGCCGGGAGCCGTTGTCCTTCCGCTCGCCCATGATGATGCGCCCGGCCGGGAAGGACCGGCCGCCGTGGCTGTGCGGCGGAATGGTCTCCAGGTTCCCCATGGAGTTGAGCGTCCACTCCTCGTCGTCACGGGCCCCGGTGACCTGCACGACGCCGACGCCCTTGCCACGCAGCTTCTCGAAGAGCTCACGGCCCGCCGTGCGGTCCATCTGCGCCGAGCGCAGCATGACCCGTATCGCGTGCCGCCCGCCGCCTGGGGCCGCCATGCTCACATAGCCCGGCTCGACGAAGTCCTGCGCCCAGATGTCGTCGTACTTGTCGAACGTCACCAGCAACTTGCCGATGCCCGCCTTGCGGACCTCGTCGGCCAGGCCGTTCACGAACGCGTGCTGCCGCCGCGCGTACGCGTCCCTGCCGCTCACCTTGGTGACCATCAACTGCTGGGCGTTCTGGACGTGGTGGTGGGTGAGCAGCGGCGCGACCCGCAGGGTCACCTCGTCCGAGGTGGTCTTCCCGCCGGAGGCCACCGTCAGCCGGAGCACCGCCCGGCCGCCCCAGCGCGCCTTGTCGCGGATCACATCGGTCGCCTCGACACCGAACTCCACACCGGCGCGGAGTTCGGCCGCCGTCAGCCGGGTTGCGGCCGAGACCGGCACCCACCCCGCCGGGCGCTTGACGAAGACACGGGTGTTCCTCGCGCCCGCGGTGATCGACAGCGTGCCCGTCGCGTCATTGGCCAGGCCTGTCATCGGCACCGACCGTACCCGCGCCAGGTCGGCGGCATCGGCGCCACCGTTCACCTTGGCGTCGGCGGCGTCGTTGCACGAGGCCAGCTCCTTGTCGGACAGTGGTCTGCCGCCGCGGCCCGTGACGGGGCAACGCTTGCTGTCGTCGTCGATGTTGGGGAGGAAGACCGCCCCCCGTTCCGTGGACCAGCCGTCCTCACCGGCGGTGTCCGTGGTGCCGGAGACGTCGACCTGTCCGTCACGGTTCACGTCCGCCCGGAGATCCGTCTGGGGCGGGCCCGCCGCGAATGCCGGAACAGCGGGTACCAGAACCGCTCCCGCCACCGTGATGGCGAGAATCGCCCGGCCCGCTTGTCGTGTGCCCACGATGCATCCCTTCTTGAAGTCGATGACCGTGGGGGAAGAGCCGGCGTGAGGGAGATGTGTTGGCCGGTGCGACGAAAATCGTTCCATGGGCTGACATGGACCCACTTTGCGGCCGTTCCGGGTAGGCCTGCAGGAGGATGCGCCGACACCGGCTGTTGCGGTAACACAGCCCGATGGGCGCCCTGTTCGCGTGCCTCGGCCCTTCCGGGCAGGACTCCGGAACATGGACGGTTCCGGCTCGGTCGAGGCATGTCGTCCGCCATTCAATGATGCTGACGTCGAGTCAGCGTGACAAGCCGATGGTGGGGTGGGCCCGGACGTGATCAGCAGCCGGGGTCCGGCCCCGGGCCGCGGGGCGTACGGGGTATCCGCCGACGCCCCGGTCGTTCGCGGACGCACCGGCCCGAGCCACCCGTGGGATGCTTCCGTGCACATCGGCACCCACGACCGCGGCGCCGGTGATGGCCCGGACTCTCTCGCAACGTGATCTGCTGCCGTACCGAGCGAGAGGTGGAGGCCGACGGGTGACCGGAGACGGCCGTGTCCCGGTACGTTGGTGACGACGGGACGTGTGCACCACCACCCGGCTGGACGTGTGGGCCACCACACGGCCTTCCTGCTCGGGGTGGCGGCAGACCTCCTGGTCACGAAGCCGGACAGGTCACGACGGCAGTCGGGAGGCGCAGGTGCCGGGCATGGGCGATGCGGATGCGGACCCGGGGCTGTTCGGCCCGGCCTCGGTGACCTGGCAGCTGCACAGCGACCCCATGATGTGGGTGGCGGGGGTCCGCGCGCTCTACCTCCAGGCCCTCCATCCCCGTGCGGTCCGCGGCGTCTTCCAGAACTCCTCGTTCCGGCAGGACGCCTGGGGCAGACTGATGCGCACCGCCGCCTTCGTCGGCACCATCACCTACGGCACCACGCAGGAAGCGGAGCAGGCCGGGGCCCGGGTCCGCAGGATCCACCGCGCACTCGGCGTCGACGAACCCGATCTGCTGCTCTGGGTGCACTGCGCAGAGGTCGACTCCTACCTCACCGTCGGACGCCGCTCCGGCATCCGTCTCACCGAAGCCCAGGCCGACCGCTACATCGACGAACACCGCATCAGCGCCCGCCTCGTCGGACTCGACCCCGCCGACGTGCCCGCCGACCGGGCCGCACTGGACGCCTATTTCGAGGCGGTACGGCCCGAGCTCACCGCGGGCCCGGAGGCCCATGACGTCGCCGCCTTCCTCGGCAGGCCACCCGTACCGCCCCTGCTCGTCCCCGCCCGTGCGCTCCTCTGGCGGCATGCGACGACCCTGGCGCGCGACGCCCTGCCCCCCTACGCGCACCGCCTCTACGGGCAGCCCGCGCCCGCCCCGGACACCGTCACCCGCCGGCTCGTCGCCACGGGCCGGCTGCTGCGCGGCATCCCCGACGGACTGCGCTGGCAGCTCCCTCCGAAACAGATCCACCGGGCCCTGGCTCGTCTCGGCCGCGGAGCGCGGCCGGCGCCCCGACGACTGGCGCACGACGCGCCCTCGCCGCAGCCGGGCGGCTCGTGTTACGAAGAGCCATGACCGCACATGCTGAGTTCGCGATGGACGTGTACGACGCGGTGATCGTCGGCGGAGGCCACAACGGCCTGGTCGCCGCCGCCTACCTCGCCCGGGCAGGGCGCTCGGTCCTGGTACTGGAGCGACTGGACCGCACCGGCGGCGCCGCCGTCTCCACCCGCCCCTTCACGGGAGTCGACGCACGCCTCTCGCGCTACTCCTACTTGGTGTCCCTGCTCCCCCAGAAGATCGTGCGCGACCTGGGCCTGCGCTTCACCGTCCGCAAACGCTCCGTCTCCTCGTACACGCCCGTCATGCGGGACGGCCGGGCCACCGGGCTGCTGGTGGGCGGGGGAGAACACCGCACCCGAGCGTCGTTCCGCGCCCTCACCGGCGGCGACCGCGAATTCGAGGCGTGGCAGGCGTTCTACGCGATGACCCGGCAGGTCGCGGAACGGGTCTTCCCCACCCTCGCCGAACCCCTGCCGACGCGCTCGGCGCTGCGGGAGCGGATCGGTGACGAGGACGCCTGGCGCATGCTCTTCGAGGAACCCATCGGCCGGGCGATCGAGGAGCGCTTCACCGACGACCTGGTCCGCGGCGTGGTCCTGACCGACGCCCTGATCGGCACCTTCGCCGACGCCCACGACCCATCCCTCGCCCAGAACCGTTGCTTCCTCTACCACGTCATCGGGGGCGGCACCGGCGACTGGGACGTCCCCGTCGGCGGCATGGGCGCGCTCACCGGTGCCCTCGCCGACGCGGCGCGCGCGGCGGGCGCGGAGATCGTCACCGGGCACGAGGTGATCCGGATCCACACCGACGGACACCGCGCCGAGGTGGCCTACCGCACGGACCACGGCGAAGGGGCCGTCGCGGCCCGCAAGGTGCTGGTCAACGCCTCGCCGCAGGCCCTGGCCGCGCTGCTCGACGACGCACCCCCGGCAGTCCCCGCGGAAGGCGCCCAGCTCAAGGTCAACATGCTGCTGCGCCGGCTGCCGAGGCTGCGCGACCGCTCGGTGGATCCGCACGAGGCGTTCTCCGGCACCTTCCACATCGCCGAAGGGTACGAGCAGCTGGCCGCCGCCCACCGCGACGCCTCCGCCGGACGCCTGCCGGGATCCCCGCCCTCGGAGATCTACTGCCATTCACTGACCGACCCGACGATCCTCTCGCCCGAGCTCGTGGCGCAGGGCTGCCACACCCTCACCCTCTTCGGACTCCACACCCCGGCACGCCTCTTCACCTGCGACAACGACGGCACCCGGGACACCCTGCTCAAGGCGACGCTCGCCGAGCTCGACGCCCACCTGGAGGAACCGATCACCGACTGCCTGGCACTGGACGCCGACGGCATGCCCTGCATCGAGGCGAAGACTCCGCTGGACCTGGAACACGACCTGCGGCTGCCCGGTGGCAACATCTTCCACCGGGAGCTCTCCTTCCCCTACGCCGACGAGAGCGCCGGCACCGGCCGCTGGGGCGTGGAGACCGCTCACCCGAACGTCCTCCTCTGCGGGGCGGGCGCCGTCCGGGGCGGTGGTGTCAGCGGCATCCCCGGCCACAACGCCGCGATGGCCGTACTGGGCCGCTGACCGGCCGACGGCGCGCGGCGGGTGCTCCCGGCCGGGCCGAGGTGTGGGGGTCAGTCCTGCGACGCCGTCCAGCCGACGGCCTCCACCCGCGCCGCATCCTCCGGACGGGCCTCGTCGAACAGCGTGTGCGCACCGTCCTGCACCCGCATCCCGTCCACGTAGGCGCCGCGCCCCGTGTAGCGCAGGTCGCTCGCATACCGCCAGCGCAGCCGCAGCGGGGTGCCGCGCCAGGCGGCGAGATCCGCCTCCAGCCGGTGCCAGACCCGGCCCGACCAGCCGCTCACCACACCGGTCGGACGGGGCTCGGGGCACTGTCCCTTGCGCACGGTGGTGAAGGGGACCGGGCTCCACGTCGCCCCGTCGTCCGTGGACGCCTCCAGACGCAGGGTGTCCGCGCCGGGCTCGGTGTCCCACCACAGCGAGCAGCGCAGCCGCGCATGCGGCGACGACGGCTCCAGCACGGGAAGGGAGAGTGTCGCGGTGGTGACGTCGGCCATCCCGGAGAACCAGGCGGTGCGGCCGTGCGCGGGGCGTACGGCCACGGCACGGGCGAGGCGGTTGGCGACCGCCACGCGCGGGGCGCTGCCGGAGCGCCAGCTGCGCACCGGGTGCACGGAGTTGCCGAGGAGGACGAGGAAGGTGTCCGTGCTCGGGTCGAGGACCAGACTGGTCCCGGTGAAGCCGGTGTGCCCCGCGGTGCTCGGGGTGGCCATGGCGCCCATGTACCAGTGCTGGTAGAGCTCGAAGCCCAGACCGTGCTCGTCGCCCGGGAACGCGGTGTTGAAATCGGTGAACATCAGGTCCACCGAGGCCGGTTCCAGGATGCGGGCGCGTCCGTACGAACCGCCGTTGAGCAGGGTGCGGGCGAGCACTGCGAGGTCCCAGGCGCAGGAGAAGACCCCGGCGTGGCCCGCCACTCCGCCGAAGGCGTACGCGTTCTCGTCGTGCACCTCGCCCCGGACCATTCCCCGGTCCAGACCCGACCAGGGCGGCCGGGCGTCCTCGGTGGCGGCGATGGCCGGCTGCCAGGAGGCAGGCGGGTTGAAGCGCGTCCGGTGCATCCCGAGCGGAGCGGTGATCTCGTCGTGGAGCAGTGCGTCCAGCGGCCGGCCGGTGATCCGCTCCAGCAGCAACTGCAGGGTGATCAGGTTCAGATCGGAGTAGCGGTACGCACTGCCGGGCCGGCTCACCGGCTTCTCGTTCCAGAGCAGCCGCAGCATGCCGTCGCGGGTGGGCTCCTTGTGGAGCGGCAGCCACGCCCGGAAGCCGGAGGTATGGGTGAGCAGCTGCCTCACGGTGACGTCCTGTTTGCCGGCCGCGCCGAACTCCGGCAGCAGGTCGGCGACCTTCGTCTCCAGCGCCGGCGACCCGCGCTCGATCTGCTGCACGGTCAGGAGGGAGGTGAAGAGCTTGGTGACGGAGGCGAGGTCGTAGACGGTGTCCGGGGTCGTCGCGATCCGGCGGTCCTCGGGCAGTTCCACTCCGGCGCCGGTCTTCTCGTCGTACGCGGAATAACGCACCGCCATGCCGATCGCGTGGTGCAGCGCCACGACGCCGCCCCGGCCTGCGAGCAGGACCGCGCCGGCGTACCAGGGATGCTCGGGGGAGGGGCCGAGGAACGACTCGGCGTCCGTGACGAGCCGGTCGAGATGCCCGCGGAGCAGTCCGGCCTGCTCTGCGGTGCCGTGGCGCAGCGTGGGGCGCCCGTGGCCGGTGGGACCCGGACGGCGGACCGGCGCCGGGTCGTCGTGCGCGGCGGCCGCTCCCGGTACGGAGCCGAGAACCAGCGCGCCGCCGAGAGCCAGGATCCCGCCGCCGAGCCTGCGCCGGGAGACCGCCGGCGCGGCGGGGTGCCTTGTCGCGTCCTCGCCCATCACGGAGCCCCCTGAAAGATTCCTTCACCACTTGCTTCGGCTCATGGCACTTTCTTCCCCTCCTGCTCCGGTGTCAACGGTGCACCGCCGAGGGGATGTCGCCGCCCCTCGGCGTCGCCGTCGCGTCGCGAAACGTCCGACCCCGAACATCTGATGCTTCATCAGAAAATCTCTTCCCTCGTCCGCCGGGCTGCGGCATCCTGCGCCCCATGCAGACGGAGCTGAGCGCAGGACTGGGAGTCGAGCACGCCGTCTTCGGCTTCACGCCGTTCCCCGCGGTCGCCGCCGCCATCAGCAGGGCGGGCGGGTTCGGCGTACTCGGCGCGGTCCGCTACACCGCCCCCGACGACCTCGCCCGTGACCTCGACTGGCTGGACGCCCATACCGGCGGCAGACCCTACGGACTCGACGTCGTCATGCCCGCCGCGAAGGCGGAAGGGGTCACCGAGGCCGACGTCGAGGCGATGATCCCCGAGGGCCACCGGCGGTTCGTCGAGGAGACCCTCGCCAAGCACCGGGTCCCGGATCTCCCCGAGGGCGAGGACGGCGGATGGCGCATCACCGGCTGGATGGAACACGTCGCCCGCCGGCAGCTCGACGTCGCCTTCGACCACCCCATCCGACTGCTCGCCAACGCCCTCGGCCCGCCCCCGTCCGACGTGGTGCGCCGCGCCCATGACCACGGCGTCCTCGTCGCGGCCCTGGCGGGCAGCGCCAAACACGCCCGCCGCCACGCCGAAGCCGGCATCGACGTCGTCGTCGCCCAGGGCTACGAAGCCGGCGGCCACACCGGCGAGATCGCCACCATGGTCCTCACCCCCGAGATCGTCGACGCCGTGACGCCCCTGCCCGTCCTCGCCGCCGGCGGCATCGGCAGCGGCGAGCAGATCGCGGCCGGACTGGCGCTCGGCGCCCAGGGCGTCTGGCTCGGCTCGATCTGGCTCACCACCACCGAAGCCGAACTCCACTCCCGCGCCCTCACCCGGAAGCTGCTCGCCGCCGGCTCCGGCGACACCGTCCGCTCCCGCGCCCTCACCGGGAAACCCGCCCGCCAGCTGCGCACCGCCTGGACCGACGCCTGGGACGATCCGGCCGGCCCCGGAGCCCTCCCGATGCCCCTCCAGGGACTGCTCGTCGCGGAGGCCGTGTCCCGCATCCAGCGGTACGAGGTGGCCCCCCTGCTCGGTACCCCCGTCGGACAGATCGTCGGCCGGATGAACTCCGAACGCAGCGTCCAGGCGGTCTTCGACGACCTCACCCGTGGCTTCGAACGCGCCGTGGCCCGCATCAACCGCATCGCCGGACGCGACGTATGAGGAGGAGCGTGTCATGAACCAGTCCCCGAACGGCTTCTGGGCACAGGCGACCGCCGACCCGGACCGCACCGTCCTCGTCGCGCCCGACGGCGGGGAATGGACCGCCGGACGGCTCCACGCCGCCGCCAACCGGCTCGTCCACGGCCTGCGTGACGCCGGACTGGAACGCGGCGACGCCTTCGCCGTCGTCCTGCCCAACGGAGCCGAGTTCCTCACCGCCCACCTCGCCGCCACCCAGGCCGGGTTCTATCTGGTCCCGGTCAACCACCACCTCGTCGGACCGGAGATCGCCTGGATCGTCGCCGACTCCGGCGCCAAAGTGCTGGTCGCCCACGAACGCTTCGCGGAGGCCGCCACGCACGCCGCCGACGAGGCGGGCCTGCCCGCTGCCCGCCGCTACGCCGTCGGAGCCGTACCCGGCTTCCGGCCCTACGCCGGCCTCCTCGACGGCCGGCCCGACTCGCCGCCGCAGGGCCGCACGCTCGGCTGGGTCATGAACTACACCTCCGGCACCACCGGCCGGCCCCGCGGCATCCGTCGGCCGCTGCCCGGCAGCCTCCCGGAGGAGACCCATCTCGGCGGCTTCCTCGGCATCTTCGGCATCCGGCCCTTCGACGGCAACGTCCACCTCGTGTGCTCGCCGCTCTACCACACGGCCGTGCTCCAGTTCGCCGCCGCGTCCCTGCACATCGGGCACCCCCTGGTCCTCATGGACAAATGGACCCCCGAACACATGCTCAGGCTCATCGACGCCCACGCCTGCACCCACACCCACATGGTCCCCACCCAGTTCCACCGGCTCCTCGCCCTCCCGGAAGAGACCCGCACCCGCTACGACGTCTCCTCCATGCGCCACGCCATCCACGGCGCCGCCCCCTGCCCCGACCACGTGAAACGCGCCATGATCGACTGGTGGGGCGGCTGCGTCGAGGAGTACTACGCGGCCAGTGAGGGCGGCGGTGCCTTCGCCACCGCGGAGGACTGGCTGAAGAAGCCGGGCACCGTCGGCCGGCCCTGGCCCATCAGCGAGATCGCGGTCCTCGACGACGACGGCCGCCGACTGCCGCCCGGTGAACTCGGCACCGTCTACATGCGGATGACCACCGGCGGCTTCAGCTACCACAAGGACGAGGCCAAGACCCGGCAGAACCGCATCGGCGACTTCTTCACCGTCGGCGACCTCGGATACCTCGACGAGGACGGCTATCTCTTCCTCCGCGACCGCAAGATCGACATGATCATCTCCGGCGGCGTCAACATCTACCCCGCCGAGATCGAGGCCGTCCTCCTCGCCCACCCCGCCGTCGCCGACGCGGCGGCCTTCGGCGTCCCGCACGGCGACTGGGGCGAAGAGGTCAAGGCCGTCGTCGAACCCGCCGAGGGCCACGAACCCGGTGACGCCCTCGCCGCCGGCATCCTCGCCCACTGTTCGGACCGGCTGGCCGGATTCAAACGCCCTCGGACCGTCGACTTCATCCGCGAAATGCCCCGCGACCCCAACGGCAAGCTCTACAAACGACGGCTCCGCGAGCCCTACTGGGAGGGCCACGAACGCCCCGTGTGACCGAGCGCCACCCGGCCCCCTCCGGCACGGTGGGCTTCATGGACGGGGTGAGCGTCAAGCCGGTGACATCACGCTGGACTCGCGGCGGTCCGCGCAGCACGCCGCGACCGCGTCCAGACCGGTCTGGACCTCGCACCGGGCTCCGCGATCGCCGGCATCGGGCTGACCATCCCGGCGATCGCGCTGGCATCGGTGTGGCTCTCGGGTCCGCCGGTGCTCGGCCTGGGCGCCACCCACATGGTGCTGCTCGCCCCCGGTGATGGTCTGCGCACCGACGATCGTCCCGGGCCGGGCGACGCTCCTCCAGGGCGGAGGTACACCTGGTGATCTTCGCGGCGTTCGTCTTCCTGTCGATCAGCCCCTGACCCGACGGCGACCGCTCGGGCCGCGTCCGGTTCGGCTCCCACAACGCGAGGGCCGTCGCCGCCGACGGTCATGGAGGCGCGGGAGCGGCGCCGGTTCAGGCCCCGCCCTCACGCGGCCGCAGGTCGACGATCCGCTTGATCTTCCCTACCGACCGCTCCAGCGTCTCGGGATCCACGACCTCCACGCCCACGGACACCCCGATGCCGTCCTTCACCGCCGCCGCGATCGCTGCGGCCGCTGCGGCACGCTGCTCCGGGGTGGCCCCCCGCCGTGCCTCGGCACGCACGGTCAACGCGTCCATCCGTCCCTCGCGGGTGAGCCGCAGCTGGAAGTGCGGAGCGACGCCCGCCGTCCGGAGCACGATCTCCTCGATCTGCGTCGGGAACAGGTTCACGCCCCGGAGGATCACCATGTCGTCGCTGCGGCCGGTGACCTTCTCCATCCTGCGGAACGTCCGGGCGGTACCCGGCAGCAGCCGGGTGAGGTCCCGCGTCCGGTAGCGGATCACCGGCATGGCCTCCTTGGTCAGCGAGGTGAACACCAGCTCCCCGCGCTCCCCGTCCGGCAGCACCTCGCCGGTGATCGGGTCGACCACCTCGGGGTAGAAGTGGTCCTCCCAGATGTGCAGGCCGTCCTTGGTCTCCACGCACTCCTGCGCCACCCCGGGCCCGATGACCTCCGACAGGCCGTATATGTCGACCGCGTCGATGGCGAACCCGTCCTCGATCTCCCGCCGCATCTCCTCGGTCCAGGGCTCGGCCCCGAAGATCCCCACCTTCAGGGACGTCGACCGCGGATCGACCTCCTGCCGCTCGAACTCGTCCAGCAGCGTCAGCATGTACGAGGGCGTGACCATGATGATCTCGGGCCTGAAGTCCTGGATGAGCTGTACCTGCCGCGCGGTCATACCCCCGGACGCCGGGATCACCGTGCACCCGAGCCGCTCGGCCCCGTAGTGCGCCCCGAGCCCGCCGGTGAACAGTCCGTACCCGTACGACACATGCACCTTGTGCCCCGGGCGGCCGCCCGCCGCGCGGATCGAGCGGGCCACCACGTCCGCCCACACGTCCAGGTCGTGGTCGGTGTAGCCGACGACGGTCGGCCGCCCGGTGGTGCCGCTTGACGCGTGGATCCGCCGGATCCGCTCCTCGGGCACGGCGAACATCCCGAACGGATACCGGTCGCGCAGATCCGCCTTCGTGGTGAACGGGAAACGTGCGAGGTCCTCCAGCGTCCGGCAGTCCTCCGGCAGCACCCCGGCCTTGTCGAACGCCTCCCGGTAGAAGCCCACGTTCTGGTAGGCGTGCCGCAGGGACTTCCGGAGCCGCTCGAGCTGCAGGGCCCGCAGTTCCTCGCGGCCGAGCCGTTCCGCCGCGTCCAGCAGAGCCGTCATGGGGTCCACTCCCGTCCCGACACCGGTCGACCGATCATTCGGTCGATGTTCCTGGGTCAGTAATCCAGGTCCGCCCCCGGCTGGCAAGGGCTCCTCCGCCGACCGCGCGGCAGCGGGCAGCCCCAGGCCCACGCCGCCGGGCACGTCCTCGCCGGCGAGCTCGACGGCTGCCCACAGGCGGAGCGCGCTGACCCGATGGCCGTCGGCGTCTTCCCGGCCGCGGAGACGGCGGCGCCGCCCGGAGGCGGGCATTTCCCCTGGTCGGACGACCCCGCGTGGTTCGTGTGGACGGTCGAAGCCTTTCTCGCGGGGTGATCCTCCGCGGTCGGGGCAGAAGAATCTCGTGGGGCAGGAGCCTCGGAAGAGGCCGAGCCCGCGATCACGGTGTGAGGAGGCCGGCTGTGCCGCAACCAAAGGGAGCCGCGCTCGAAGCCGTCCGCGCCCGCAGGGCGGAGCTCAGGGCACGGCATCTCCGTGAGCCCGGGGCGCGGCCCGTCACCACGGTGCGCGGTGTGCACCACGTGGCCTTCATCTGCCGGGACGTCGAGGAGACGATCCGCTTCTACCAGGACCTGCTCGGCTTCCCCCTGGTGGAGATGGTGGAGAACCGCGACTACCGCGGTTCCACCCACTTCTTCTTCGACATCGGCCACGGCAGCCTGCTGGGCTTCTTCGACTTCCCGGGCCATGAGCACCCGCCCGTCACCGAGGCCGTCGGCGGCGTCCAGCACCTCGCCCTGTCGGTCGACGCGGAACACTACGAGAGGGCGAGGTCCGCCCTCGACGCGGCAGGCGTCGGGTACCTCGGACCGGACCGGGGAGTCGAGAACAGCCTCTATCTGCACGACCCGAACGGTGTCCCGCTGGAGCTCTACCTCCAGGAACTCGGCGTCTTCGAAGGCACACGACTCGTGTCGGCCGACTGAGCGGCCCGGCTCGCCGAGCGCCCGCGTGGCCGCGCGGCACCGCTGCGCCGGCCCGTATTGACCCCGGCAGTCCGTGCCTCGTGCACGGCCCGCCGCTCCGGCCGCGTCTCAGCCTTGCGCCGCCTCGGTCGCGACCGTGCGGGCCCAGCGGTAGTCGGCCTTGCCGCTGGGCGACCGCCGGATCAGGTCCGCCAGCACCAGCTGCCGCGGGATCTTGTAGCCGGCGAGGCGGGTGCGGCAGTGCGCCTGGACGTCGTCCAGGGAGGGTTCCGGCGCACCCTCCCGCAGCTGCACCACGGCGGCCACACGACTGCCCCACCGCGGATCGGGAACGCCCGCGACCAGCGCGTCGTACACGTCCGGATGCGCCTTGAGGGCCTGCTCGACCTCCTCCGGGTACACCTTCTCGCCGCCCGTGTTGATGCACTGCGAGCCGCGCCCCAGGACCGTGACGACGCCTTCCTCGTCCACGGTGGCCATATCGCCGAGCAGCACCCAGCGCTCCCCGTCCCGCAGGAAGAACGTCTCCGCCGTCTTGTCGGGGTCGTTGTAGTAGCCGAGCGGTACGTGCCCGCGCTGCGCGACCCGGCCGGGAACCCCGGGTGGCACGGGCCCGTGGGTCGCCGGA
Organism: Streptomyces sp. NPDC030222; assembly: GCF_055573115.1. Lineage (NCBI taxonomy): Bacteria > Bacillati > Actinomycetota > Actinomycetes > Kitasatosporales > Streptomycetaceae > Streptomyces > Streptomyces sp. NPDC030222. The sequence continues at coordinate 145,662 of NZ_JBVICA010000004.1, read as the reverse complement.
TCGACCACCGTCGTACGGGAGTTGACCCGCAGCCGGAAGCCGTTCTCCGGGCCCGAGTCCGCGGTCGCCGTCCCGTTGAAACCCGACTCCGACGAGCCGAAGTTGTTGAGAAGCACGACATGCGGCGCGAGTTCGAGGAACTGCTCACGGACCGTGTCCGACATGATCGCGCCGGAGCTGGAGACGCTGAACAGCGAGGACAGATCGCACCCCTTGAGGGACCCGCCGAGCGCGTCGACGAGGGGGCGCAGCATCGCGTCCCCGACCAGCGACACGCTGGTCACCCGCTCGCGCTCGATCGTGCGCAGTACCTCCTCCGGCACGAACCTGCGGTGCAGCACCACCCGCTGCCCGAAGTTGAAACCGATGAACGCCGTCAGTGTCGAGGTGCCGTGCATCAGCGGGGGAGTGGGGAAGAAGGTGATGCCGTCGCCGCCTGCCGCGACGCGCTCGGCCAGTTCCTCGGGACGCTTGACGGCCTCACCGGTCGGTGCGCCGCCGCCCAGCCCCGCGAAGAACAGGTCTTCCTGACGCCACATCACACCCTTGGGCATGCCGGTGGTGCCCCCGGTGTAGATGATGAACTGGTCGTCGGCCGAGCGCGGGGCGAAGTCCCGCCCGGGAGAGCCCGCGGCCTCCGCCTCGGTGAACGGGACCGCCGCGGGCTGCGGCACGTCCCCGGGCGGGGTGCCGACCCGTACCAGGTGCCGCAGCTTCTCGGTACGGGGGACGGCGGCCGCGACCCGGTCGCCGAACTCCGCGTCGTAGACGAGGGCGGCGAGGTCCGCGTCGCGGTAGAGGTAGACCAACTCCTCTTCGACGTAACGGTAGTTCACGTTCACCGGGACGATGCGGGCCTTCAGGCAGCCGAGGGCGGTCTGGAGGTACTCGATCCCGTTGTAGAGGTGCAGGCCCAGGTGTTCACCGGGTTCGATCCCCGCGTCGAGCAGATGGTGCGCGATGCGGTTCGCCGCGGCGTCGAGCTCGGCATAGGTCAGCCGGCGGTCCGAGCACGTCCCGTTCCGCGCCGGATCCGAAGGGTCGACGTACACGAGCGCCTCGCGGTCCGGAACCACGTCGACGACCGACTCGAACAGGTCGGCAAGGTTGTACTCCACCGCTCCTCCTGACCCCGGGCCGGACTGGTCCGGCGGTCATTAGAGCGCCGTGCCGCACAACTGGGAAGGGGCGGCGCAGAAGAATCTGACTGAGTGTCAGGAAGCTATTGAACTGGGCACCCCTCTCCTGCAACCTGTTCTAGGTCTCGACACAGGAGGTCCGGCATGGGACTCGGCGACGGCACGGAACACCTGACCGCAGGACGCGAGGGCGCCACACTCGTCCTCACCCTGAACAGGCCCGAGGCCAGGAACGCACTCTCGATCCCGATGCTGGTCGGGCTGTACGACGGGTGGCTGGCGGCGGACGAGGACGACGCGATCCGCTCCATCGTGCTCACCGGAGCAGGAGGAGCCTTCTGCGCGGGCATGGACCTCAAGGCACTCGCGGGCAAGGGCATGGAAGACGACCGACACCGCCACCGCCTCCAAGCCGACCCCGACCTCCACTGGAAGGCCATGCTCCGCCACCACCGGCCCCGCAAGCCCGTCATCGCGGCCGTCGAAGGCCCCTGCGTCGCCGGCGGCACCGAGATCCTCCAGGGCACCGACATCCGCGTCGCCGGCGAGAGCGCCACCTTCGGGCTCTTCGAGGTCCGCCGCGGCCTCTTCCCCATCGGCGGTTCCACCGTCCGGCTCCAGCGCCAGATCCCCCGCACCCACGCCCTCGAAATGCTCCTCACCGGCCGCCCCTACAGCGCCGACGAGGCCGCCGCCATCGGGCTCGTCGGCCGCGTCGTGCCCGACGGCACCGCCCTCGACGCGGCGCTCGCCATCGCCGAACAGGTCAACGCCTGCGGTCCGCTCGCCGTCGAAGCCGTCAAGGCGTCCGTCTACGAGAGCGCCGAGATGACCGAAACCGACGGCCTCGAAGCCGAACTGAAGCGAGGCTGGCCCGTCTTCGCCACCGCCGACGCCAAGGAAGGCGCCCGAGCCTTCGCCGAGAAACGGCCCCCCGTCTACCGGCGACTCTGAAAAGGAGCCCAGGCCGATGCCCGAAGCACTCAGCGCACCGATGGTCGTCGAATTCCCCTTCACCCGCTCCCTCGGCCCCGTCCAGAGCGCCTTCCTCACCGGCCTGCGCGAGCGGACCGTCCTCGGCGTCAGGACGACGGACGGCCGCGTCCTCGTCCCACCCGTCGAATACGACCCGGCCAACGCCGAGGAACTCCGCGAACTCGTCGAGGTCGCCCCCACCGGCACCGTCACCACCTGGGCCTGGAACCCCGAACCACGGGACCGGCAACCCCTCCCGCACGCCTTCGCCTGGGTCCTCGTACGCCTCGACGGTGCCGACACGGCCCTCCTCCACGTCCTCGACGCCCCCGGCCCGGACAGCGTGCACACCGGCATGCGGGTCCGGGTCCGCTGGGCCGCCGAACGCACCGGTGCCATCACCGACATCGCCTGCTTCGAACCGTACGACGAGCCCGCCGCTTCCTGGCCCCGCGACCACACCGGCGCCTTCGACGACCCCGTCACCGGCATCGTCGCCCCCGCCCGCCTCGACTACACCTACACCCCAGGCCGGGCCCAGACCGCCCACCTCCACGCCCTCGCCGAGCACCGCACCGTCGGCGAACGCTGCCCTGCCTGCCACAAGGTGTACGTCCCGCCCCGCGGCGCCTGCCCCACCTGCGGCGTCGCCACCACCGACCGGGTCGAAACGGGCCCCCGCGGCACCGTCACCACCTTCTGCATCGTCAACATCAAAGCCAGGAACCTGGACATCGAAGTCCCCTACGTCTACGCCCACATCGCCCTCGACGGCGCCGGCCTCGCCCTGCACGGACGCATCGCCGGCATCCCCTGCGACCAGGTCCGCATGGGCCTGCGTGTGGAACCGGTGTGGACCGAGGGCAACCGCCACCCCGACCACTACCGGCCCACCGGCGAACCCGACGCCGCCTACGACACGTACAAGGAGCTGCTCTGATGCGGGACGTGGCCGTCGTCGCCTTCGCCCAGACCACCCATGTGCGCCGCAGCGACGAGCTCTCCGAAGTCGAAATGCTCATGCCCGTCCTCCACGACGTCCTCGACACCACCGGACTGCGCACCCGGGACATCGGCTTCATCTGCTCCGGCTCCAGCGACTACCTCGCCGGCCGTCCCTTCTCCTTCACCATGGCCCTCGACGGCGTCGGCGCCTGGCCCCCCGTCTCCGAATCCCACGTCGAGACGGACGGGGCCTGGGCCCTCTACGAAGCCTGGGTGAAACTCCTCACCGGCGAGACCGACACCGCCCTCGTCTACGCCTACGGCAAGTCCTCGCCCGGCGACCTCCGCGACGTCCTCAGCCGTCAGCTCGACCCGTACTACGCCGCCCCCCTGTGGCCCGACTCCGTCGCCCTGGCCGCACTCCAGGCGCAGGCACTCGTAGACGCAGGGCACGCCGACGAAGCCGCGTTCGCCGCCGTCGCCACCCGCAACCGCACGGCCGCGGCCACCAACCCGTACGCCCAGCTCACCGGACCCCGGCCGCACGGAGACCTCCTCGTCCACCCCCTGCGCACCGGAGACTGTCCACCCGTCGGCGACGGCGCGGCCGCCGTGATCCTCGCCGCCGGCGACACCGCCCGCAGGCTGTGCTCCCGGCCCGCCTGGATCCGCGGCATCGACCACCGCGTCGAAGCCCACAGCCTCGGCGTCCGCGACCTCACCGACTCGCCCTCCACCCGCCTCGCCGCACAGAAGGCCGGAGCCTTCGACCGCATCCGCGGCACCGGCGGCACGACAGGCGCCCCCGACGTCGACACCGCCGAACTGCACGCCCCCTTCACCTCCCAGGAGATCGTCCTGCGCCGGGCCCTGCGTCTCGACGACTCCGTCGACGTCAACCCCTCCGGCGGCCCGCTCGCCGCCAACCCCGTCATGGCCGCCGGTCTCATCCGCATCGGCGAAGCCGCCGCCCGCATCCACCGCGGCACCTCGGACCGCGCTCTCGCCCACGCCACGTCCGGCCCCTGCCTCCAGCAGAACCTCGTCGCCGTACTCGAAGGAGACGACCGTGCCCAGTGAACCCGTGGCCGTCGTCGGCATCGGCCAGACCAAACACGTCGCCGCCCGCCACGACGTCTCCATCGCCGGACTGGTCCGCGAAGCCGCCCGCCGCGCACTCGACGACGCCCAACTGACCTGGACCGACATCGACGCCGTCGTCATCGGCAAGGCCCCCGACTTCTTCGAGGGCGTGATGATGCCGGAGCTCTATCTCGCCGACGCCCTCGGCGCCGTCGGCAAACCCATCCTCCGTGTCCACACCGCGGGCTCCGTCGGCGGCTCCACCGCACTCGTCGCCGCCAACCTCGTCGCCGCACGCGTCCACGGCACGGTCCTCACCGTCGCCTTCGAGAAGCAGTCCGAGTCCAACGCGATGTGGGGCCTCTCCCTCCCCGTGCCCTTCCAGCAGCCCCTCCTCGCCGGCGCCGGCGGATTCTTCGCCCCGCACGTCCGCGCCTACATGCGCCGTTCCGGCGCCCCGGACACCATCGGCTCCCTGGTCGCCTACAAGGACCGGCGCAACGCCCTGCGGAACCCCTTCGCCCATCTCCACGAGCACGACATCACACTCGAGAAGGTCCAGGCGTCCCCCATGCTCTGGGACCCCATCCGCTACTCCGAGACCTGCCCCTCCTCCGACGGTGCCTGCGCCATGGTCCTCACCGGCAGGACCGGCGCGGCACGCGCACCCCACCGGCCCGCCTGGGTCCACGGCGGAGCCATGCGCAGTGAACCCACCCTCTTCGCCGGCAAGGATTTCGTCTCCCCCCGCGCCGGAAGGGACTGCGCCGCCGACGTCTACCGCCAGGCCGGAGTCACCGATCCACGCCGCGACATCGACGCGGTCGAGATGTACGTACCGTTCTCCTGGTACGAGCCCATGTGGCTGGAGAACCTCGGCTTCGCCGCCGAGGGCGAGGGCTGGAAAGTCACCGAGTCCGGCGCCACCGAGCTCGACGGCGATCTGCCCGTCAACCCCTCCGGGGGAGTACTGTCCACCAACCCCATCGGCGCCTCCGGCATGATCCGCTTCGCCGAGGCGGCACTCCAGGTCCGCGGACAGGCGGGCGAGCACCAGGTCGAAGGAGCCCGCAGAGTCCTCGGCCACGCCTACGGGGGCGGCGCGCAGTTCTTCTCCATGTGGCTCGTCGGCTCCGAACCGCCGACGCGCTGAGCGTGTTCCGTCCGTGCTCTGTCGGTGACAGCGAGCGATCGCTAGGCTGCTGGCGCGCGACGCCGAACCGGGAGGAGTACGGACGTGACCGACACCACCACCCAGCAGACCTTCGCCGGCTGGGAGAAGCCGGAGCTCGACCTGACGGAGGCCGACTGGCAGTCCAGCAGCCAGGGCGCGGGGGACGTCCAGATCGCGTTCGTCGAGGGCTTCATCGCCATGCGCAACGGTGCCAAGCCGGAGAACCCCTCACTGATCTTCACCCCTGCCGAATGGCGGGCCTTCGTCATCGGTGCGCGCAACGGCCGGTTCGACCTGACCTGAGGCGACCTGCCCTGGCGCCGCTCTGCTGCCGGCCCGGCCATCCGGCAGGACCGGAGGGCCCGGGAGGGGCGCACCGGTCCTGGCCGACACCCGGCCACAGCCTGTCTCCGGCCCTGGTCTGTACCCGGCGCCCCGGTCAGTCTCCGGATGCGGCTGCCGGCGGCCCCGTCACGGCCACAGCAGTCCGCGCTCCCAGCCGTCTCCCGAGCGCCGGTATTCAAGACGGGTGTGCCGGCGACGCTCGTCCGCCTGCCAGAACTCCACCGACTCCGCCCGCACCGTGTAGAGGGTCCATCCCTCGGCCACGAGGTCCGGCTCGCGCCGCACCCGGTCCAGGGCGGCACGCCACGCCCGGTCGTGCTCCGCGAGGTCCGACAGGGGCGAGCTCTGCCTGCCGAGCAGCGCCTCCGCCCGAGCCTCGGGGCTGCGGGCCAGGAAGTCCGCGGCGCCGGCCTCCGGCCCCTCGACGACGACGGGACCGGAGATCCGCACCTGCCGGGCCGACGACTGCCAGTAGAACGTGAGCGCCGCATACGGCCGAGCCGCCAGATCGCGCCCCTTCCTGCCCTCCCGCTCCGAGGCGAACTGCCAGCCGCCGTCGTCCGTGACGTCCTTCAGGATCAGTGTCCTGGCGGACGGAGTGCCGTCCGCTCCGGCCGTCGACAGTGTCATCACGTGAGGCCCGGGGACCCCCGTCGCCACCGCCGCCATCAGCCAGGTCACGAACAGCTCCACCGGATCGTCCGGAGCCGCATCCGTGTCGAACGACGGCCTGTCGTCCCCGAACACCGGCAACCCGCGCAGCAGTTCCCGCAGTCCGGTCATCATGCCTCCCCGCGTAGACGTCCCGGTGCGAACGTACCCCACCGCCCGTGCAGCGACGATCATGAGCGGAAAGCGGGATCCGAGCGGGATCCGTACGGGACGCAAGCGGGCTGCCGAGCGGCATGCGGCCCCCGGCAGAACCCCCGCGGACACGTCCTCGCCTTCGCTCCGGCCAGGTGGTCACGCCGTGATCCCGATCGTCACCGTGCCCGGTCGTCAGCCGACCGCACACGCCGGACACGGCTGCCGACGTCATCGCCGCTTCTGCTCGGACCATCTCCTCGTCCCCCCGCGACCGGGCGGGTGAAGCGGTCACGCTTCTGCGTGAACTGGCGCGCCGCAACACCGACCCGGGCGCCGACGGCCCCCTCGAACGACGATCCCCGGCCGGCCACCGGGGACGCCGCCGCGCGCCGCGCTCGGGGCCCGCCACGGGCGGCGGCCCCCGCTCGGCCACGGCCCGCCGGGCACGTACCATGGCGGCATGTCCTTCCTCCGCCGCCGCAGCGCCGCCACTCCCGCCGGCCCGGACTTCGACGTCCTGGCCATGGACCCGGGGGACTGGCCCGGCAATCTCGGCGCCGGACTCCTGCCCGCCCCCGACGGCACCTGCCAGGGCGTCTTCCTGCGCTACGACCTCTTCGGCGGCCGCGGCCCCGCGATGATCATCGGCAATCTGCCCGAGGGCTCCCCGGCCCGCGACCTCGCCGAGGGCGAGGTCCCCTTCGAGGTCGCCCAGCTGCTCCTCGCCCTGGAGAACGACGAGCCCGTGGAGGTCGTCGGCAGCGAGGACGTGCCGGTGCTGCAGGGCGACAACCTGCTGATCGTCCGCCGTATCAAGCTGTCCGAGAGCCGCATCTCCTGCGTGCAGTTCGACCGCAGCGACAATGTGCTGGTCACCATCGCCAGTTGGGACCGGCCCATCACCGACGATCTGTACGCGCTGCTGAAGCCGCTGCCCGCCGAACTCTTCCAGCAGGGCTAGACCGTTTGCCGCAGGCCGCAACACCAGGTGGTGACGCGGGCTGCGGCAGCGTGCCACGAGTGCGAAGCCCCACCGTCAGTCCGTACCGCCTTGCGGGCGGGTGGCGTGGGCAGGCATCGTCAGACGTCCACGAGTACACCCGGATTGAGGATCCCACGGGGGTCGAGGACGCCCTTCGCGGCGCGGAGCGCCATGGCGAACGGTTCCGGCCGCTGACGGTCGTACTCGGCGCGGTGGTCGCGGCCGACCGCGTGGTGGTGGGTGATGGTGGCGCGGTGGCGGTGGAGGACGTCGCCCGCTACGGCCTTGAGGTCGTCCCAGACGGCGACTTCGTCGCCGGGGCGTCCGGCGGCGAGCACGGTGAAGTAGGGAGCCGCGCCGTCGGGGTAGACGTGAGTGAGGCGGCAGTTGATCGTGGCGGGGTGTCCGGTGGCCTTCCGGGCGGCGGCACCGACCTCGGTCCGGACCGCGTCGATCAGGGCGGGCAGCCGGTCCCAGGTGACCGCGGTCTCGAATGTCTCGGCGATGGCTCCCATCCGGGCGAGGCCGTCGCGCAGGTAGGGCATGCGCAGGAAGGCGGAACGCCAGGCGCCGACCGCGGCGTCGCCCGGCACGTCGGGGCCGGTGGGGGACCCCTCGCAGCGGCCGCCGTGCGCACGGGCCGTCTCCAGGGCCTGGGCGAGGCGGTCGTCGACCGGGGCGGTCGCCGACTCGAAGCCGAGGACGAGTATCGCGGAGCCGTCCTGCGCCGCGCCGGAGAGCATGGCCTCGCCGGGGTCGAGCAGACGGCAGTTCGCGGGCGCCAGGTCGGACTGGGCGATGGCGCGGACCGCGTGCAGGGCAGCTTGGAAGTCGGAGAAGGCCACCGATGCGGAGGCCTTGTGGCGCGGGCGTTCCTGCAGTCGCATCCATGCCTCGGTGATGATGCCGAGGGCGCCTTCGGACCCGAGGAACAACCGGTCCGGAGACGGACCGGCGCCGGACGCCGGGAGCCGCCAGGAGGCACTGGTTCCGGCAGGGGTGACCACACGGAGCGACTGGGTGAAGTCGTCGATGTGGGTCCGGACCGTGGCGTAGTGCCCGCCCGCCCGGGTGGCGAGCCAGCCGCCGAGGGACGAGAACTCGAAGCTCTGCGGAAAATGGCGCAGCGTCAGACCGTGCGGCCGCAGCTGCGCTTCCAGGACAGGCCCGAGGACCCCGGCCTGGACGCGGGCGCTCCGGCTCTCGGTGTCGATCTCCAGCACCCGGTTCATGGCGGTCAGGTCCATGGAGAGCACCGCACGGTGAGCGACGCCCCGGTACTCCACGCCTCCCACGACTGAGGAGCCACCTCCGTACGGCACCACGGCGACACCGTGCTCGCAGGCCCACTCCAGCAGGTCGGCCACGTCCTGGTCGGAGGCCGGACGGGCTACCAGGTCGGGTATCCGGCCCGGTCGGCCGTGCAGCGCCCGGATGACATCGCGGTAGGCCTTGCCCATGGCGTGGGCGGCGCGTTCCGCGGGGTCGGCGGTGACCAGGCGCGCAAGGCTGTTCGGGGGTTCGGCGGCGGGCCGGCCGATGCGCAGGTCGGCGACCTCGGGGATCGGCATCGGGCGGTCGAGGGTGCCGGGGAGCAGGGCGCCCATCGCGGCGCACTCGTCGTCGTCGGCGTGGGCGTCGGCCCACCCCCATCCCCACCAGGAGCGGATACGGAAGGTACGTGGTGCGGTCCCCCGAGCCATGGGCGTGCTCCTTCGGCAGCATGAATTTACCGAGCGGTAAATTACCCTATGGTAAATTCAAGGCCATGGGAATCCCTCGCTCGGAAGCCGGCACCAAAGGCGTCCCACGCGCCGAGCGCGAGCAGCAGATCCTCACCGTGGCCACCGAGGAGTTCGGCCGCCGCGGCTACGAGGCAACCTCCATGGCGGCCGTCGCCGCGCGCGTCGGCGTCACCAAGACGCTGCTGCACCAGTACTTCGGTGCCAAACAGGACCTCTATCTCGCCTGCCTGATTCCGGTCGGGGAGCACCTGGTGGACGCCATCCGCACCGCCATGGCCGGGGAGGACGTCACCGCCCCCCGCACCCCGCTGCGCGTGCTGCACAGTGTCTTCACCGCTCTGGAAGGGCGACGCGAGGGGTGGTTCGTGCTGTACGACGCCGCACTGCCGCCGGGGAGCGAACCGGAGCGCCGCGCGGCCCGCTACCGGGCCGCGATCGATGAACTCGCGGCCACCGGCACCTCAGCCCTGCTGCAAGGAACCGGCTCCGGCGACCCCCTCGACGCGGACGCGTTGAAGTACGCCTGGCGCGGCCTGGTCACCGCCCTGGTCCGCTGGTGGATCCAGCACCCCGACCAGTCGCCGGACGCGATGACGGACCGCTGCGCACGCCTGTTCGCCGCCGCGCACGGCGCTTTGGGGAATGACGGCAGACCATGAGGGTCGGGAGCGGCCGCCTCGGCCGCGCCCGCAGGGACGGCGACATGACCGCGCGTGCCGCGGTGAGCCCTCCCTGCCTCCGGCGAATCCCCGTCGGTGCTCGCGGCGTCTCCCGGCCCGGGGCAGCCTCGGCCGCCTCGACGGTGCCCGGCGCCTGCCCCGTCAGAACCGTCCCCGCACCAGCCGGACGTCCGACGCCTTCACGAACGCGACCCGGTGCCCGAACTGGATCTCGTAGTACTGCTCCTGGCCCCGCACCACCCTGTGCCCCGCAGTGTCGAACGTCGTCGCGTACAGATACTCCGGATCCGCGGTCCCACCGACCACGTACCGCTGACCGGCGAGCAGCCGGTACGGCAGCGGCGACACGGCCTGCACCGGAACCGTCGCCGGATAGGCCGAGGCCTCGGGGTAGGCCCGCCCGAACACCGGGATCTCCGCCAGACCGTCCTTCGACGTCATCAGCACCCCGCCCGCGCCCACTGCCGTCGGCTGTGACCGGGGATTGTGGAACCACGCCTGCTGTCCGAGGTACCAGATCGCCGTCCAGTCGCCGCGGCGCTCCGCGACCGCGAACTGCTGGCCGGTGGAGGCCCGGGCGCCGGTGTCGTTCACACCGGTCGTCGAGGGATGCCCGTCGGGCCACAGCCCGATGTCCTTGACCAGCGGGGCGGCCGCGGACGGCTCCGTGTGCAGCCGAACCGCTCCCGAGCCGTGCGGCGTACACGGCCTGCCCGGCGCCGAGCACCCGGTGAAGACCGGCTGGTGCCGCCCGTACTCCGGACGGATGGTCACCGCGTCCGCCGACGGACCGGCCGTCGGAACGAAGGGAGCGCCGAGGAGCGTGAAGTAGTGCGCCCAGTCCCAATAGGGCCCGGGATCCGTGTGCATCGAACGAATGCTCGCCGACACCGAACCGGGTACCGTGTCATGCCCCAGGATGTGCTGCCGGTCGAGCGGGACCCCGTACCGCTTCGCCAGGTACCGCACCAGACGTGCCGACGCCCGGTACATCGCCTCCGTGTACCACGCGTCCGGCGCGGTCAGGAAACCCTCGTGCTCCAGACCGATCGACTTGGCGTTCACATACCAGTTCCCCGCGTGCCAGCCCACGTCCTTCAGAGCCAGGTGCTGGGCGATGTGCCCGTCGGACGAGCGCAGGGTGTACTGCCAGGACACATACGTCGGGTCCTGCACCAGCCCCAGTGTGACGTCCCAGGAGCCTTCGGTGTCGTGCACCACGATGTAGTCGACGGACTGGCTCACCGGACGCGCGGCCTTGTCGTGGTTCCCGTAGTCGCGAGTTCATCGATGCCGATGCCGATGCCGATGCCAGTGCCGACGCCGACGGCGTCGCCGACAGAAGGGGCAGCACCAGCACGGCGGACACCACCGCGAGGGCCGTTCGCCGTACGCAGACTCGGGAGATTCCTTGCAAGGCAGCCTCCGGGAACGAGCCGTGCACCGGGACTCCGGAAAGGGTCGGTGCGGACGGGACTCGTGTCCAGGGGTAGCCGCTTGCCGACGAACCGTCAATGAACTGTGGGCCATATGGATTTCGTGCACCCGCGTGAACGGCCGCGTACTTACCGGCGTGTCGGACCCGGCACCGGTGCGCAGAACCGCCCGTGTCGTGGGTGAGCGCCGGTCAGCCCGGTGGGACTCCTTCCGGGCACATCCACCACAGGGGGCGGGTCATGACCGCAACCTCAACCGGGCGGCGGCGTGTCACCCAGCCCGTATGGATGTCGTGCTGGGCCCCGACGCACGTCGGTGCCCGGCGAGCCAACGCCCACCGGGCACCGACGATCCCCCCGACGGCGGGTACCTCAGCGGGTCCCGACCGCCGCGCGGACGGCCCGCCGTGCCATCGCGCAGTCGTCGTGCAGCCGCCGCAGAAGCAGCCGCTGCTCCTCACCCGCCGACACCGTGCCGGGGGGAAGCTGTCCCGAGCCGGCCGGAGCCGCCTCGCGCATCGTCCTCTGCACCGCCGTCTCGTATGTGCGGATCTCCCGCGTGAGGACGAGCATCAGGTTCACCAGGAACGCGTCGCGAGCCGTGGGACCGGCTGCCTGGGCGAGCTGACTGACCTGCCGCCGCGCAGCAGGAGCGTCGCCCAGCACCGCCCACAGCGTCGCCAGGTCGTACCCCGGCAGGTACCAGCCGGCATGCTCCCAGTCGACCAGCACCGGACCGGTCGGCGACATCAGGAAGTTCGACAGCAGGGCGTCGCCATGGCAGAACTGGCCCATTCCCTGACGCCCGCCCGCCTGCGCCAGACCGTGCAACAGCTTCTGAAGGTCCCCGAGATCACGATCGGTGAACAGCCCGAGCTCGTGGTACCGGGAGATCCGCGACGCATAGTCGAGCGGCGCCCCGAACAGCCCGGCCGGGGGCCGCCAGCTGTTGAGCCGGCTGATCGCGCCGAGAGCGGCCCGTACGTCCGTACGGGCAGGTGCCTCGACAGGGTGCCGCTGGAGCGCACCCGCCCGGCCCGGAGTCCGCTCGATCACCAGAGTGCAGTTGTCCGGATCGGCAGCGATCAGGCGCGGAGCCCGCACCGGCGGACGGTGCCGGACGAACGTGCGGTATACCGCTATCTCGTGGCGGAACCGCTCGGCCCAGGCGGGGGAGTGGTCGATTAAGCACTTGGCGACGGCGGTCGTCCGTCCGGTGGTGCCGATCAGCAGCACCGAACGCCCGCTTCGCCGCAGCACCTGCACGGGGTTGAACTCAGGGCAGATGCGATGCACCGAGGCGATCGCCATCCGCAGCTGCGCGCCCTGGGGGCCGGACAAGTCGAGTCTCCCGCTGAGCGGTTGGCCGGTGAGCCCCGGACGCCGGCGGGGGCGGCCGGCGAACCCGGCGACTCCCCCCGCGTGCGTGGGGTCGAGGTACGGCCCGCTGCCCGTCGGTACGGGACGGTACGGCCGTGGCGGGGCGGACACGGAGGACGATGCTGTGTACATGGGGCGTGCCAGATCCCTTCGTGCGCCGACGAGTGACGTGCGCCGCCCGACCCGGCATCCGGGCCGCACCCTGGGGAATGCGGTACGGCTGCCGGGGCGGGGAGGCGCGTTCCTACCTGACACCGCATCGCGGGTGGCACACCATCTGGCGGACCCTGGCGAACCCTGGCGAATAGTCCCGCCGCATCTGACACCGGGCTAGTGTCAACTCAGCCGAGAACCTGGGGGCTTGATGTGAGCGGACAACCCAACACCCGTCTTGCGGATCTGTTCGGCCTGGCCGGCTGGTCCAAAGGCGAACTCGCGAGACTCGTGAACCGGCAGTCGGCGGCCATGGGCCACCCCCAGCTGGCGACCGACACCTCCCGCGTGCGGCGTTGGATCGACATGGGCGAGACGCCCCGCGATCCCGTGCCCAGGGTGCTGGCTGCGCTGTTCACCGAGCGACTCGGCCGTGTCGTGACCATCGAGGACCTCGGGTTCGACCGGCACGGGCGAACGGGAAGACGGCGGACCGTCGGCAAGACGGACAACCCCGACGGACTGCCGTGGGCGCCCGAACGGACGGCAGCGGTCCTCACCGAATTCACGGGAATGGACCTCATGCTCAACCGACGCGGCTTGGTGGGCGCGGGTGCCGCGCTCGCCGCAGGCTCCGCACTCAGCAACGCCATGTACGACTGGCTCCACACAGACCCAGCCCGAGCGGCGGACACCGCCCGGACCGGCACCACCCTGCACGCCGAAGCCGTCGGCTACGACCGCTACGAGGCCGCTCCCGTCGGATCGGAGGAGATCGAGGCGCTGGAGCGCTCCGTCGAGGTCTTCCGCGCCTGGGACGCCTCCCGAGGCGGCGGCCTCCAGCGCAAGGCCGTGGTGGGGCAGCTCAACGAGGTGGGCGGCATGCTCGCCTTCCACCACCCCGACCACCTCCAGCGACGGCTCTGGGGCGTCGCGGCCAATCTCGCCGTGCTCGCCGGCTGGATGTCCCACGACGTCGGACTCGAACCGACCGCCCAGAAGTACTTCGTCATCGCCGCCCACGCCGCCCGTGAAGGCGGCGACCGGCCGCGCGCCGGCGAGGCCCTCTCCCGCGCGGCGCGACAGATGGTCCATCTCGGCCGCCCCGACGACGCCCTGGACCTCATGAAACTGGCCAAGGCCGGCTCGGGCGGGGAGACCCTGCCCCGTACCAGGGCCATGCTGCACACGATCGAGGCATGGGCCCAGGCCTCCATGGGCCGCGGACAGGCCATGCGCCGCACTCTCGGAGAAGCCGAGGAGCTCTTCGTCTCCGACAAGAGCGATGTGCCACCGCCCAGCTGGATGCAGATGTTCGACGAGGCCGACATGCACGGCATGCAGGCCCTCGCCTACCGCACCCTCGCCGAGCACGAACCCGCGGCCGCGGTGACCGCCCAGTACCACGCCAAGCAGGCCCTGGAACTGCGGGTCAACGGCCGTCAGCGGTCCAAGATCTTCGACTATCTCTCCATGGCATCGGCATGCTTCATCGCCGACGACCCCGAGCAGGCCGACCGCTACGCCCGGCTGGCGCTGGTGTCGATCGGCGAGACCTCATCCCACCGCACATGGGACCGGCTGCGCGAGATGTACCGTCTCACCGGCCAGTTCGCCGGATACGGCAAGATCGAGGACCTCCGCGAGGAGATCGAACTCGCCCTGCCGAAGAGCCCTGTCAAGCGGGCGAGGAACACGGAGATCTGAAAGGGGCTGTACGTGAGAACCCCACGTACAACCCCGCCATCCGCCGTGCCGCTCCGCTTCCGTCACATCGGAAGCCCCCGTCGCGGCGAAACCCCTCTCCTGCTCACCGAGCCCTGCCCACCGAACCCCTGTCCATCGAATCCTGGTCACCGGCCCTTGTCACAGGAGTCACCGACCCTTGCCACCAGGACGCAGGCGTCGTCCTCCCGCTCGGTGCCACCGAACTCCTCGATCACCATGCGCAGACACTCCTGCGCGCTGTGGACGTCGGCGAACCGGGTGGCCAGGTCCAGCAGTCCGGCCTGCCCGTAGAGGTCCGGGGCATCGCCGCGCGTGAGTCCGCTGGTGTGCAGCACCAGCAGGTCTCCGGGCAGCAGCTGAGCCTCGGCCTGCCCATACACCGCTCCGGTCGTCGCGCCCAGCAGCACACCGTCGGGAAGAGTCAGGGCCCGCCCCGTCCCGTTGCGGAACAGCAGCGGGGCGGGGTGGCCGGCCTGCGCCCAGGACAGCAGGCCCGAGCGTGAGTCGAAGCGGCAGCACACGGCACTGCCGAGGGCGGGCTGCACCGTTGACTCCAGGAGCTGGTTGAGATGGCCCATGAGCGCGCCGGGCTCGATTCCCGCAACGGCCATTCCACGCAGCGCACCGAGCAGCATCGCCATCCCTGACGTCGCTGTCACACCGTGGCCGGTGAGGTCACCCACCGTCAGCAGCGACCCGCCGTCGGGCAACGCCAGAGCGTCGTACCAGTCGCCGCCGATCAGGTCCCTGGACGCGGAGGGAAGATAGTGGGCGGCGAGATCCAGTGCGACGGGCCCGCCGTGCGAGAGCCGCAGTGGTCCGCGCCATGGCGGCAGCACCGCCTCCTGGAGCTCGACCGCGACCCGGTGCTCGGCGCGGGCGAGTTGCTGCTCGCGCTGCAGCGAGTCGCCGCTCTCGCGGACGACTCGCTGGCTGCGGCGCAGTTCACTGACGTCCCGTAACACCGCCCACATCGCCGCCGTGCAGCCGTCCGGGTCGAGGACCGGTTCGCCCATGATGTGCAGCGTGCGGACACAACCGTCGGTACGGACGATGCGGAACTCGCCCTCGATGGGCCTCCCGTCGACCAGGCAGTCCGTGACCAGCGCGGTGAGCAGGGGCTGGTCCTCGGCGAACACGACGGACGGCAACTCGTCCAGGGTCATGGCGCCCAGTTCCGGGGCGCGTCCGAAGATCTGGAAGAGCTCGCCCGACCAGTTGACCTCGTCGGTCAGCAGATTCCAT
Source organism: Streptomyces sp. NPDC030222 (assembly GCF_055573115.1). Classification (NCBI taxonomy): domain Bacteria; kingdom Bacillati; phylum Actinomycetota; class Actinomycetes; order Kitasatosporales; family Streptomycetaceae; genus Streptomyces; species Streptomyces sp. NPDC030222. Next base: position 129,845 of record NZ_JBVICA010000004.1, on the reverse strand, counting down.
TCGGCACTGCCGACCCGGCTGAGGAGCGAACCGGGCTCGGGTCCTGCGGACGTGCCGTACCGGGTGAGTTCGGCGAATTCCTCGTCGACCGCTGCGTCGGCCGCAGTCGGCATACCCTCCTTGAGCTGGCCCAAGTGCGCACCCAGGTCGTCGAGATGGTGCACGGCCAGGTCGTACAGCGCGCGCTGCCATCTGGTGTGTGCGTCGTCGTCCAGGGAACCGTCCCGCCGCACCGCGTCCACGTCTCCCCGCAACCGGCGGGTCTGAGTGATGAGCGCGTCCACCGACCCCCGCTCGGGTGGCTGCGGGGCGGAACGGTCCGCGAACAGATGGGACGGCATGTGGAACTCCGATACAGGCGCGTCACGGCCAAGTCTGACGGGTGGACCGGTTACGACTGTTGCACAGGCAGCGAGGGTCCGTAAGGCGTTTGGCAACACTCGATACGGTGGTGCTTCCGGCATATGCCTCAGGCCTCTCATGGACCCCACGGCGCATCCGTCGGCGCACTGGCCCACACTTCTTGCCCGCGCGCCCCCGGTGCGCGAGGCTTTCCGCACGATGCACCAACACAACGGGGAGGCACGGGAGATGGCGCTGGACACCAGAACCGGGGCGCAGGCGGGCAACGGTCTCGACTGGCTGCTCGACGACCTGACGCACCGCGTCGGTGACGTACGGCACGCGATCGTCCTGTCCAGCGACGGACTGGTGACCGGTGCGAGCACCGGACTGGAGCGCGCCGACGCCGAACACCTGGCCGCAGTGGCGAGCGGACTGCACAGCCTTGCCAAGGGATCCGGACATCACTTCGGCGCCGGCGACGTGCGCCAGACCGTGATCGAGTTCGACGAAGGCGTCCTCTTCGTCACGTCCGCCGGCCAGGGCAGCTGCCTGTGCGTCCTCAGTACCGCCTCGGCCGACATCGGCCAGATCGCCTACGAAATGGCCCTGCTGGTCAACCGCGTCGGTGAACACCTCGGCGTCGCACCCCGGTTCTGACCCCCCACCGCGCCGCCCGGCCGAGGAGTTATCCACAGGCCCCGCGGGGCGCTGCCGCTCCGGGCTACGGTCGTCACCGAGAGTTACTCGCGATTCGAGGAGAACGACCTCATGGCAGCCACCGACGCCCAGCCCACCAGGACCACTGGCTGTACGCCCGCCCGCGCAGCACTGGAACTCGGCCTCAAGCGAGGAGAGTTCGACCTGGCCGTCCAGCTCGGGCACATCCGTACCGTCCCGGACCACCCACCCGGAGGGCCCGCCGGGCACCGCATCCCCCGCGACGAGATCGGGCGGCTTCGCGCCACCGACGGATTCCCGGACACCCTGCGCGACCGCGTGAAGGTCGTCGGGACGACGGAGGGCGCGCAGCTCATGGGCATCGCCCCGTCACGTTTCACCGCCCTCGCCCGCACGGGACACCTCATCCCCGTCCGCTGCTACGTCAACCGCTACCGAGCCGCGGTCTGGCTCTACCTCGCCGAGGACCTCAGCCTCTTCGCCGACGAACACCCCCAGCTCCTCAGGGGACGGTTCCCGACGAACATGCGCACCGAACTCGCCGGAGGTGCCGACTGCCGACCTCGCAACTGGCGCAGCCGACGCGTGGGCCTCCTGCTGCGTGCCGCGTCCGACCCGTGGGAACGCGCGGCGGTGACGGCCTGTGTACTGGACGCGGTGCAACTTGCCGAGGTCGTGGACGACCCCTACGAGCGGGCCCACCTGATCAGGCTACGCCCGGACCTCCTGCCGCCCGGCCGTGACGCCAGCACCACGGGACAGCTCATGGAACGACTGTCGCTGGCCGTCGACCCCGACGAGATCCTGTGGTACCGGGTGAACCTGGCCCTGGCCGTCGACGAGGCCCGCGCGTACCACCCTGCTCCCCACCCGTACACCGAAGCCGGCCCGATGCGGAGAAGGGCGCTGAGAAGGCCCGGTGCCCTGGTCGGCCGCCGCGACCAAGTCGCTCCGAACCTTCCCGGGCCCGCACCGATCGCACCGGGGCGCGGCCCTGCACCGACCCGCCCCGGCCCTCTGCGGGCCCTGTCCCGGCTGCGCCTGCTGCGGCGGCGTGGGGTGCCGGTTCGGCCGTGATCGCGGGGAGCGGGGAGCCGGGCGGGAGCCGCCGGGAACCCTCGGCTGCGCGAGGTCAGCGTCTGCGGAGGCGTTCCATGTCACGGCGGTCACGCTTGGTGGGGCGGCCCGCCCCACGGTCGCGGATGCCCACCGCGGCGGCCTCCTCACGCGTCGGCGGCGGCGGACTGTTGTCGACGAGACATTCCGCGGCGACGGCGGCGCCGACGCGCTTGTTGATCACCCGGGTCACCACGACGATCCGCTCGCGGCCGGCGTGGAACAGCCGGACCTCGTCCCCGGCGCGCACGGGCTGCGCCGGCTTCACCCGCTCGCCGTTGATCCGAACATGCCCGGCCCGGCAGGCGGTCGCGGCCATGGACCGTGTCTTCACGAGCCGGACGGACCACAGCCAGCTGTCGACGCGGACCGTCTCTCCCTGTGCAGCCATGTCTCGACTCTACGTCTTTCCCGTGGACCGTCCGTGTCCGGACGCACGGGAGCGCGTCCGGGCGGGTACTCGCTGTCCGAAGGCCGGAGCGGGCTGGGCCGTGCCGCTCCGCCGTGACTGCCTGCGGGCGCCCAGTGTGAGGTACGACTACTCGAAGCCGCCGCGGTGGTAGGTGAATTGGACCGGATGCTGCGGGCAGTGCGGGAACGTGCTGCTCTGGCCATGTGGGCGCTCATATGCCGACGTGGCCGGCAGGAACCCGGTCTCCGTTTCGTCTCCCACCGGCTCCACGTAGCGGTAGCCCTTGATTTCCCTGGCCAACTCCTGTGCGTCCTGCGCTGCATAGGCGTCCCGCAGCACCCACCCCCAGCCGCCGTCGTCACCCACGGCGGGTGCCGGTCGCCCCGAATCCGTCAGGACCCGCTGCGGCAGGCCGGCATCCATGCCCCGGCAGAACGTGTCGAGCGTGTCCGGAGGCAGCCGGCCGGTAAGGGTCTGCCGGTACGGGTGGGTGGCCACGGTGCGAGATCTCATCCGCGCTCGCGGAGGTACCCCGCCAGCTCTGCTGCCCCGGCCAGCATCGCCCGCCCGCGCGCCGACGGCCGACCGTGCCAGTCCTCCAGCGCCGCCTCAAGCGGCTCCCGCACCCGGGTGATCAGCGGAGCGATTTGTTCCAGCAGATAGCCGCCACGTCTGAGCTGGTGCACCAGCCGGGCGTCCCGTACGTCGGCCTCATCGTAGACGCGGTACTCGGTCCGCGGATCGCGGCCTGGGCGTACCAGCCCGGTGCGCTCCCATTTCCGCAGGGTGGCGGGTGTCGTGCCGGACGGCGGACGGAACCGGCCCGCGTGCCGTACCTGCCCCGGCTCCACCGGGGGGCCGTGCGGGGGACGGCTCCGAGCGGGATCGGTGCGGCCAGGGAGGTGAACGGCACGACCATGCCTGGGAGCAGGGCTTCCCCCGCCTGGTCGACGGCGGTCCCGCGCCGAACGGGCCAGCGCGGGTCCGGTGGCGGACGTGAGCCCTGTGATCAGCTTTCGTGACATTCCCGTGCTTCTCGGTGAGGTAAGCCTTTCCTAATATTCGCTCGTGCTGACGACTCCTGACCTGCTCCCCGCCGACAAGGCTGTCCCGTTCGCCCGCGATCTCGAAGCGTTCGGCGACCGGACGGCCCTGTACACCGCGGGCGGCGAAATGACGTACCGCGAGCTCGCCGGGCGAGTCTCGGAGACCGCCGCACGTCTCGGACCAGAGCGCCGCCTGGTGCTGCTCGAGGGCTCCAACACGGTTGATGCCATCGTCACCTACCTGGGCGCGCTGGCCGGCGGACACCCGGTGCTCCTGGTACCTGCCGGCAACCGAGAGGCTGTCCGGTCACTCACCGCCGCGTACGATGCCGACGTCGTGGCTGCTCCCGGCCCCGACGGTGCATGGGAACTCAGCGAACGCCGCGACGGGACCGCGCACGTGTTCCACCCCGACCTCGCTCTGCTCCTCAGCACATCGGGCTCCACCGGCTCGCCGAAACTCGTGCGCCTGTCGCGCACCAACCTCCAGACCAACGCCGAGTCCATTGCGCGCTACCTCGGCATCCGCCCCGACGACCGGGCCGCCACCGCCCTGCCGATGCACTACTGCTACGGGCTGTCGGTTCTCAACAGCCACCTGCTGCGCGGGGCCGGGCTGATCCTCACGGAACTCTCGGTGGCCGACGCCTGCTTCTGGGAACGCTTCCGCGCGGCGCGCGGTACGACGTTCGCCGGCGTCCCCTACACCTTCGACCTGCTCGACCGGGTCGGCTTCGCCGACATGCACCTGCCGCACCTGCGGTACCTGACCCAGGCGGGCGGCCGCATGGCGCCCGAAAAGGTCGCCGCATACGCGGAAATCGGGCGGCGCCGGGGCTGGGACCTCTTCGTGATGTACGGCCAGACCGAGGCCACCGCACGCATGGCCTACTTGCCGCCCGAGCTGACGGACTCCCACCCGCACGCCATCGGCGTGCCGGTGCCCGGCGGTTCCTTCCGGCTCCAGCCGCACCCGGATTGGCCCGAACCCGGCACGGGCGAACTGGTCTACTCCGGCCCCAACGTCATGATGGGGTACGCCGAACAGCCTTCCGACCTCGCCCTCGGCCGCACCGTCACCGAACTGCGCACCGGCGACATCGCGCGCCGCGGCGGCGACGGCGTGTACGAAGTCGTCGGCCGGGTCAGCCGCTTCGCGAAGATCCTCGGTGTCAGGGTCGACCCCCAGCGGGTCGAGTCGATGCTGGAGGAACACGGCGTCTCCGCGCTCTGCGCCGGCGCCGACGAAGCCGTCGTCGTGGCCGTCGCACAGCCGGGGGAGAGCCACGGGGAAGAAGGACTCCGGCGCATACGACGGCTGGTGGCGGACACGTGCGGGCTGCCGACGAGAGCCGTGCACGTCCACGGAGTGCCCGAGCTGCCCCGCCTGCCCACCGGAAAGCCCGACCACCGGGCCGTGCGCGCCCTGCTGCACTCGCCTGCCGAGGGACCCGTCCCCGCCCCGGCGGCCGCTCGCAGGGAGGACGACACCACGGCGGAGCTGTGCCGCCTCTACTCCGAGATCCTCGACAAGCCGGATGTCACCGAGGACAGCACCTTCGTCGGCCTCGGCGGCGATTCGCTGTCGTACGTCGAGATGTCCATCAACCTCGAACAGCTCCTCGGCCACCTGCCGGCCGACTGGCACACCATGCCGATCCGGGAACTGTGCCGCGGCCACGCCGAGGCGCGGACCACGGCATCACCGGTGCCCTCCCACCGCAGGCGGCTGGAGACGAGCATCGCATTGCGCGCCCTCTCCATCGTCTTCATCGTCGGGTCGCACATCCACGTGTTCGACATCAAGGGCGGCGCCCATCTGCTGCTGGCGGTGGCCGGATTCAACTTCGCCCGCTTCCACCTGACACCCACCGGGCGCGGGGAACGCCTGCGCCGCGGCACGCACAGCGTCGCCCGCATCGTGATTCCCAGCATGGCCTGGATCGGGCTGATGCTGCTCCTCACCGAGGACTACCGGCTCGCCACCTTCCTCCTCTACGAGACGTTTCTGCCGCCGCGCGAGGGACACCACGCGCTCTTCTGGTTCATCGAGGCCCTCACCGGCATCCTTGTCGCCGTCCTCGCCCTCCTGGCAGTCCCGGCCGTCCACCGGTGGGAGCGGCGCTTCCCGTTCGTCCTCCCCGTGGCACTCCTGATTGCCGGACTCGCCACGCGCTACGTGTTCGGCATGCACGCCCACACGCAGGTCCCGTCCGCGGTCAAGGTGTTCTGGCTCTTCGCCCTCGGCTGGGCGGCGGCCAAGGCGGCCACCCGGTGGCAACGGCTCCTCGTCACGGCGATCGCCCTCGCCGCCATCCCCGGCTTCTTCCCGGGCGAGCCGGCCCGGGAAGCCCTGGTCGCGGCCGGTTTCGTCCTGCTCGTGTGGGTGCCGAGCCTCCCGAGTGCCGGCTTCCTCAACCGGGCGGCAGGCGTCCTCGCGGGTGCCTCGCTGTACATCTACCTGACGCACTGGCAGGTCTATCCCCGGGTGGACCACATCTCCGGCTGGCTGGCCCTGGCCACCGCCCTCGTGGCGGGCGTCGCCTACGCCGCACTGACGGACCGCGTATCCCGTTTCGTGGCGGCGCGGCGACACCGGCCGGCCTCACCGGCGCGCCGATGGCCGGCGTGTTGGGGTCGGGGCGCGAGGTCACTGACGAGGTGTGTGCGGTAGGTGATCGGTTGCTGGCGGTGAACCAGCGCTCTGCGAAGGCGTCCGGCGGGGCTCGGGTCACTGTGGCGACGTTGCGGGACACCACTGAGCTCCGGGTTCTGTCGAGCAGGGCCGATGAGGCCCGAGGGCGGCTGCACCTGCTGTGGCAGGCGGGTCTGCAGATCGGTACGACTCTTGATGTGGTGCGGACTTGCGAGGAGCTTGCGAAGTTCGCGGTTCCGCAGTTCGCCGACCTCGTGACGGTTGACCTTCTGGAGACTGTCGTGGAAGGAGAGGAGCCCCAGCGCGAGAGCGGGGCCATGCGCCGGGTGGCGCGCGAGGGGATCCGGGACGATGCCCCCGTGTCTCCGCTCGGTGCGGAGATCCTTTTCGTGCCTTCCACTCCGCAGGCTTCCGGGCTGGGCAGCGGCAGAGGCGTCCTCGAGGCGGATCTGCCTGCCTTCTCGGGATGGCAACGGCAGGATCCTCAGCGGGCCGCGCAGACCGTGGAGTACGGGATCCATTCGATGATGGCGGTCCCGCTGTGGGCACGCGGGGTCACGATGGGGGTCGTGACGTTCTGACGGTCGCAGGAGCCCGCGCCGTTAGAGGAAGACGACCTCTTCGTAGCCGAGCAGCTCGTCGCTGGTGCCGCGGTGAGTATCGACAACGCCCGCCGTTACACGCGTGCGGACGAGGTACCGATGCCGACGTCAGCGGCTCGTCATGGCCCGAGCTTGCCGTATGCCTCCCGTATGTGCAGTCCCACGCCGGGGACATCCGCTGCCAGGCGCGCAGTTCTCGATGAACCGTCCCGAGAGGGCGGGGGCTGCCAGGCGACCACCAGCATGCATGAGCTCTTGCCCGCCCTGCCGTACCGGCTATCGTGTCCGCGCACCTATGTCCGAGTGTCAAGAGGGAAGATCTCACGTGTCCGATCTTGGGCGGCTGATTGCCGGCCGGTACCGGTTGGTGGAGCGCATCGGCCGCGGCGGTATGGGCACGGTCTGGCGAGCTGAGGACGAGCTGCTCGGCCGCCAGGTCGCGGTGAAGAAGCTGCACCTTCCGCCGCACTTCAGCGACCACGAGGTCCGTACGCTGTGCGAACGTACCCGCCGCGAGGCGCGCAGCGCCGCCCGCATCCACCACCCCAATGTGATTGTTGTCCATGACGTCGTCGACGACGAGGGGCTGCCGTGCATTGTCATGGAGTACGTCCCTTCGGTCACACTCAGTGACGTTCTTCGGGAGCGCGGCACACTTCCCCCGAGCGAAGCCGCCGGGATCGGCCGCACCATGGTTGCCGCGCTGCGCGCCGCGCACAGCGCGGGGGTGCTGCACCGGGACGTCAAGCCGGCCAATGTGCTGCTCGGGGACGACGGGCGCATCGTCCTCACCGACTTCGGAATCGCTGTCGAGACCGGAACGCCCTCGCTGACCAGGACGGGCGAGTTGATCGGGTCGACGGACTACCTGGCGCCGGAGCGCCTCAGGAGTGGGAGCGTCGGACCCGGTCCCGCCTGTGATCTGTGGGCCCTCGGGGTGACGTTGTATCAGGCCGTCGAGGGAAGGCCGCCGTTCCGCCGGCCCACGCCCATCGAAACGGCGTACGCCATCGCCGCCGCCCCGCACGAGCCTTCCGGCAATGCCGGGGGTCTCGGAGCGGTGATCGAGGGTCTGCTCGTGAAGGATCCCGAGCAGCGAATGGACGCGGAGACCGCCGAGAGTCTCCTCGCGGAATACGTGGCCACGGCCTCGCCCGGTCCCACCCGTCTGGAGCGCAAGCCGGACCCCGTGGTCCCGGAAGCCCCTGCGGCCTCCGCGGGTCCCCTGCGAGGCGGCAGCCGCGGCCTCGTGCTGAAGGCCGTCGCCGCCGTCGTCACCGCAGCCGCCCTGACCGGCGGCATCGTCACGCTGTGGCCGACGGGCAACGGAGCTCTCGGAGCGGACCCGGCGGCCACCGGCAGTTCCGTGGAGGCATCCAGCAAGCCGTCCTTCACCGCTCCGCCGCTCCCTGCCGGGTACCACCTCCAGAAGGAGCAACTGGGCCTGTCGCTGCCTGTGCCGGACGGATGGACCCGCAAAGTCCAGCCCAACGGCGAGGTCCGCTACATAGACCCAGCCGGGCAAATGCGGCTGAGTGTGTACGCCGTCCAGTACGCGGGGTCCGACCCTGTGCGGCATTGGCTCGAGACTGAAGAGAAGCAGACACGCCGGGACAATCCGGGCTATGAGCGGCTACGGATGGACTCCACGACGTTCCGAGGGCATCCCGCGGGGTACTGGGAGTTCACCTTCCAGGGGCAGACTCGCGACTTCCAGGCCGTGGAACTGGCCTTCGGTGCCTCCGGCCAGGCGCAGTACGTCATCTTCCTCTCCGCTCCGAAGCTGCAGTGGAAGGAGTCCCGTCACGTCTTCGACACTGCCGTCGACGGTGTCCGACTCAGCCAATAGACCAGGGCCCGGCTGAGGCCGTGCACGGGGTGGGTGCGCACTGGGCTCGTCACCGCCATCATGCTGAGCGAGGCCGCCGGCCGGGTCGGCGTCCACTTCGACGGCACCTGGCGGTACTCGGCCACCGCCCCTGCGTTCGCCGCCCTCGACGGGCAGACAGGCCGGTCGACCCGGGCGGTCGACGGGATGCCGCACGACTCGGGCCGGCACAGCCACTACGGCTGGCCGAGGGGATCCCGCGAGCCGCGATGAGTCCTGCGGCGTCCGGCGGTCGTACTGTCGAAACCCGTTACCGAGGAGGACTTCTGATGCGCAGCGTGACCTATTCGATGAGCGTCTCACTTGACGGCTACATCGTCGGGCCGGACGGCGACTTCGACTGGACGGCGCCCGACGAGGAGGTCTTTCGCTTCTGGATCGACGAGATTCGAGAAGTCGGCGTCCACCTGTTGGGACGACGGCTGTACGAGACGATGCTGTACTGGGAGACCGCCGACCAGGATCCATCGCTCGACGACTCGGAGCTCGAGTGGGCCGCGCTCTGGAAGCCGCTCCCGAAGGTGGTGTTCTCCAGCACGCTGTCGGCGGTCCAGGGCAATGCCCGCCTGGCCTCCGGCGGCCTGGCGGAGGAGATCGAGCGGTTGCGAGCCGAGCCGGGGGAGGGCGACATCGCGATCGGCGGCGCGACTCTCGCCGCCGAGGCGGCCGCGTCGGGTCTGATCGACGAGTACCGGGCCATGGTCTACCCCGTACTGGTTGGCGGTGGCATTCCGTTCTTTCCCCAACGCGAGCGCCGGGTGGATCTCGAACTCGTCGAGACCCGCACCTTCAGCTCGAGAGTCGTATACCTCCGCTACCGCGTGGCGCGTTAGCCGGCTGTCCGCCGAGCCCTGGGAAGGACCGGCCAGTCAGTAACGTCTTCTCGGTGAGGCCTACAGCAACGGCCCGTCCGCGAGTATCCACGGCGGCGAGGGATCCGGCCCACGATTCCGGAGAAGGCCGACAGCCAGGCCGCCCGCCTGCGCAAGGGTTCGCACGACGGACGGCCGTTCCGGCTTCGACGAAGAGGCGTGCTGGGAAGCACCGTCGCGCGGGCGATCAACCGACTGAAACAGTCCCAGGCGATCACCACCCGCTACGACCAGCGCGGCTAGATCCTCCTCGGCACCGTCACAGCAGCAGCCTTCGCCCTTCGGCTACGAGCTCGATCGCCCGCACAAGTCCTAGGAGGCCGTGTCGTAGGTGTAGAACTTGGTGTGGTCGAGCATGTCACGCGGCGTGACGTTGTTCCACGGCTTCATCGTCTCGTCGATGTCGACGACGTTCGGCGTGCCCGAGGCGGGCAGGTAGGTGGCGGTGGGGTTGCGTCGCTGCCAGTCCGCCCACAGCTTGTCGACGAAGGCGTGGTGCATCCAGAAGACCGGGTCGTTGGGGGAGACACCGGTGGCCATCTGACCGCCGACCCACACGTGTACGCGGTTGTGGAGGTTGACGCCGCGCCAGCCCTCCAGGTGGTTGCGGAAGCCGTCGGAGCCGCTGTTCCAGGGCGCCATGTCGTACACCTTCATGGCCATGACCGAGTCGACCTCGGCGCGGGTCGGTAGCTGCCGACCGCCCGAACCGAGGGCACGGCGAAGGTAGTTGCGCCCGTCGACCCGGACATTGATCGTCCAGTTGCCCGTGCTCGCCGCGAACGGGCCGTCCATGACCCGGCCGTCCACACTGCGGCCCGTGCCGCCGAGGAAGTCGGGCGCCCACAGCGACGATGCGGTCGTCCGGTCCGCGCTCCAGTCCCAGTAGGGGAGTGCCACGGTCGAGTCGACCGACTGGAGTTGCTGCTCGAACTCGATGAGGAATCTGCGGTGCCAGGGCAGGAACGAGGGGGAGCGGTGACCGACACGCTCGCCGTTGTCGGTGTCGCCCAGTATGAAGGCGTTGTGCTGGGTGACGAAGGTGTCATAGCGGCCGGAACGCTTGAGTTCGAGGAACGCCGCGACGAGACGCCGCTTCTCGTCCGCGGTGAGCAGCGCCTGATTCTTGCGCACGGTCATGAAGGTGTTACTCCGCTTTCGGTGGTTCGGGGTACGGGTGCTTGGGGTGGGTCAGTGGTGCCCGCGGCAATGGAGCCGCGGGGGCCTCAGACGATCGGGACGAGCGTGGCGCCCTGCAGTTCCCGGACGGCCGCGCGCGCGACGGCCTTCGGGTCCGCGAAGGTCTCGTAGTGGTTGACCACGCTGATCCAGCTGCCGTCCGCGTTGCGCATCACGTGCAGTTCCTTGTTGTCCACGTAGACCGTGTAGCCGCCGCCGTGGTGGGCGTGTGCGCCACCGGAGCCGACGACCCCGCGTATCCGGCGCCCCTGGTAGACCTCGTCGAACGGCGTCGGCGTGTCCGGGTGTCCGCCGTGTCCGTGCCCCTGACCGTGCCCGGCGCCCGACCCGTTGTGGGCATCGTGGGCGGTGGTGGCGGAGGCGGAACCAGCAATCGTCGCGGCGGCGGTGGCGGCCGTGGCCACGGTGGCGGCGGCCACGCCCAGCACTCGTCGCCGGGTGATTTCGGACATCTATGACTCCTTGCGGTGATGTGACGTTTCTTCACCATGCCTATCCGCCCGTGAGGGTCAGGTGGAAACCGGGGAGAAGTGGTGAGGTTCGATCCGGACATGTCCAAGGATGATGTGCAAAACTGAACGAAGTGGATCTTGCTGCGCGATGCCGATCGATCGTTCGGTGCAAGAAATTTTTCGCTCTACATGGAGAAAGAGTGAAGGATCTTCTGTGGAACGCCGGTCGGCGTGGTCGCTCTCACAGTCCAGATGTGACGCGAACTCTCCCTCGCTCATGAGGTGTTGCGAGGTGTGCTCCCGGGGTGGCGCTATTCGGTCGCGGACCTCGGGCCGGGCATTCCGTGGAGGTGTAGACCAGTGATATGAGTGGTCGCGCAACTCACTCGTACGGTCGCGATCTGTCATGAAGGGTGAGCGACTTGGCCCGCACCCAGGACGCCGGACGTCCTCCCGTACCCCTGTACCGGCGCATCGCCGATTCCATCCGCGCCGAGATCGAAGCCGGCTCTCTGACTCCAGGCAGCCGCCTGCCCGCAGAGCGGGAACTGGCCGCATGGCACCACGTCAACCGCCAGACGGTACGTCAGGCATTGCAGACGCTCCGCGATCACGGCCTGGTGGTGACCTCCCCACGCGGTACGTTCGTCCGCCGTACCCCGCCCACGACCGGCAGCGCACGAGCGGCGGTCGCTCACGGCACCACCCGCAGCGTGCGCTGGGAGCCGGCCCCGGCCGAACAGGCCGAGTTCCTGCGGCTGCCACCCGGAGGGGAAGTGCTCGTCCACCGCTACCGGGTCCTCGCGCCGGCCGGTGACGTGGTTCACGACGCCGTCTCGTACTTCTCCGCAGCCGCGGTGTCCGCGGTGCCCGAACTTACGTCCCACGCCACCGCCCCGGCGGGCCCGCCCACCCGGACCGATCCCGTCGGCCTCTACGACCGGCTGCACGAGGCCGGTCTGCGCCTCCGGCACCGGGCGACCATCAGCGTGCTGGCCGCGGCCCCGCCGGCCGACGGCCGGCCGGGCCGCGCCGATGTGGCGATCCGCCGCCAGGTCTACGACCAGCACGGACGGCCGCTGGAACTCACCGACGTACTACTTGCAGCCGAAAGCGGCGAACTTGTCTGCGAGTTCGCGCCCTGACGGAGGGATCACCGGCCGTGCCGGACGCATCCGCCTCACCCGCGGCCGGTGTCGCCGGCCGGCTCGAGCCGCGGCAGCGTCGGCCCGGTCAGCCAAGGAGCGCGTACACCGTGCTCGCGTGGGCGACGACCTCGTCGGACCCCTCGGCCCGCATCATGATGTCGGCGAACGCCATCCGACGCCCCAGCTTGGTGATCCGCGCCTCGACGAGCACATCGGAACCGAGCACAGCCCGCTGGAACGACGTCGACTGCTGCACGGTCGTCATCGGACCGTATCCGCCGCGCGCCACGGACACCGCGATCACGGTCGCGGTGTCCGCCGCGGCCATCAACGCCTGACCGGACAGGGCTCCGCCCTCGCGCGCGAGCCGATCCGACCACGGCAGCCGCAGCACCGCATGCTGCCCGCCGGTCTCGACCACGGACAGACCGAGGTCCAGCACCCAGGGCGCGAAGTTGTCGGCGAGGATCTTGTCGGCTTCGGTAAGCGCCATCGTCACGGGCCCAGTGTGCTGCCCGCTCGCCCCCCACCACAACACCGGCTCACACATCGACGTCCAATGGCGGCTGCACGGCCGGACTGAGCCGGGCGACGAGGCCGAAGTACCCCACCTCGTTCCCGGCGAGCCCGGCCGCCCGCAGTGCCTCGTCCGCATCGGCCATCGGGGCGGCCAGCAGAGGAGCCGCCGCGGGCGATTGCGCACCGTCGCCGTCGGCGAGCACCGCACGGGCGGTCTCCAGCAGTCGCACATACGCCTGTGCCGCAGCACGTTCGGATTCGGTCATGCCGGTCACGCCGTTCATCTCGGTGTCTCCCCGTCTGAGTTGGTCGGAACGTGGTCGCAACGACCAGCCTCTCGCACGGGTCTGACAACCGGGCTCCGGCACTCCGGTCGGCTCGGGTGTCAGGAGAGGATCACGAGGCCCCGCGCCGCAGAGCGCCATCACGCCCTCGCTCGTCCCAGGGACGGCGAGGCACCGCCCGTCGGTGACCTCTGCCCGCCGGCCGGGAGTCCTGCCCGATCCGCACCCAGCGTGCGACGCGCGCCCCTTGCTCGCGAACCCTGAAGCCGCCCCGCATGTTTGAATGGCCCGCTCACCGATCACCCCTCCCAGGAAACCCATGTCACGCCCCGTCGCCCTGCGCCGCGTCTCCCGACTGCTGCTCCCGCTGGTCGCCCCCCTCCTGTTCGTCCTGCTGCACATCGCCTCGGACACCCCCTGGAGCCTCTTCCCCGACTCCTATCGGTACGCCCGGGCCGCCGAACAGTACCTGGGCGCAGAACCGGCGGAGGCGCACCGCAGTGCCCTCAAGGCGTACTGCGCCAGCCGGGCGGCCGCACAGCTCGGCACCCCGCCGCCCGACCCGGTGACCGACCTCCACCCGAAGGCCCGCGAACGCAGCCGTGACGCCTGCCTGTCCGCCTTCGCCACGGCCACCGACCTGACCTCGGACGACCCCCGCTACCAGGCGATCTTCTCCAGCCGGCCCGGATATCCGCTGCTGGCCGCGCCCTTCGTGGCCTCGTTCGGAGTGCTGGGCGGACTCCGGCTGCTGGGGCTGCTCACGGTCGTGGTGTGTGCCGTCCTCGTCCATGCACTGCTGCGCTCCGTCGGCCTCCCGCCCGTCGCGGCGAGTGCGGGTCAGATCGCCTTCCTCGTCTCGCCCCTGGGCTGGTGGAGCATGCAGCCCCTCGGCGAGGGACTCGTCACGGCATGTGTGATCGGTGCGCTCCACGGAGCGTACGCACTCGTCCGCCGCCGCATTCCGATGGGTGTGCTCGTACTCACCGGATCGCTGGCCCTCTGCACGGTGGTCCGCTACTCGACCGTCCTGCCGCTCGTCGTGCTGCTCGGCGCCGCCACGGCAGCGCTCTGGACCACGGACCGGGGTCTTCGGCACCCCGGTACGGGGCTGCTCGCCGGTGTCACCGCGGCCTGCGCGGCGGGTGTCGTCCTCGCCATGCGCCTCCTGGACCTCCCCTCCGCCGCGATCACGCTCCAGGACACCTTCACCAAGCACTTCCGGCTCCCCGAGGTGACGGACCCATGGACACGGCTGATCGACCTGAACCGCCGCTACTGGCCGCACTGGTTCTCCGAGCAGATGGCCGCTCCCGCATTCCTCGTGCTGACGGCCCTGGCCCTGTGGACGCTGTTCCGGTACCGGCCCGTTCTGGGGTGGCTCGCCCTCGCTCCCGCCGCGACGGGTCTCGCCCAGATCGCCGCCCATCCCCTCGCACTGGAAGCCGACCGTCTCGGCGTCCTGATGTGGCTTCCCGTCGTGCTGGGTCTTCCGGTCCTCGCGCTGCGCGCCGGGACGCCCCCGTCGGCACACACGGACCGGCCGGCGCAGGCGGAACAGCCGCAGTTGGCGTGATCGCGAGGGGCGCGTCCGGCGCACTCCTGGTCGCCTCTTGCCAGCCCCGGAACCGCCGCGAAGATTACGGGGCATGGCAATTGTCGTACTGATCGGAACGCTCGACACCAAGGGGACCGAGTACGGGTGGGTCCGCGAGCGGCTGGTGTGCGCCGGCGTTGACGTCACGGTCGTCGACACCGGTGTCGTCGGCCCACCTCGCACCCCGCCCGACATTTCTCGCGCCCGAGTGGCCGCCGCGGCAGGCGCGGACACGGACGAGCTGCGCCGCAGGGGCGACCGAGGCGCAGCCGTCACCACGATGGCACGCGGCGCGGCCCGGGTCGTCCGCACCCTCTACGAGGAAGGGAGGCTGCACGGCGTCATGGCGATGGGCGGCAGCGGCGGCACCTCCATCGCCACGCGCGCCATGCGGGTGTTGCCGCTCGGAGTGCCCAAGCTGATGGTGTCCTCGATGGCTTCCGGGGACGTCGGACCGTACGTGGGCTCCAGCGACATCACGATGATGCACAGCGTGGTGGACATCGCCGGACTCAACCGCATCTCGACGCGGGTGCTGGCCAACGCGGCCGACGCCGTGGCCGCCATGGCGAAGGGCTTCGCCGCGGCCCCCCGAGCCCTGCCTCCCTCGGAGCTCGGCACGGGCGGGAGGCCCGTCATCGCCGCCACCATGGCCGGCGTGACCACCCCGGGCGTCGACGCCGCACGGGAACGGCTCACCGAACTGGGATACGAAGTCGTCGTCTTCCATGTCTCCGGCGCCGGCGGACGCTCCTTCGAGGCCCTCGCCGGGCAGGGCCATTTCGCCGGCGTACTGGACATGACGCTCAGCGAGCTCGCCGACGACCTCGTCGGGGGCATCCTGACCGCCGGTCCCGACCGGCTCCGCGCCGCAGGCCGCGCCGGGGTTCCCCAGGTCGTGAGCCTGGGCGCCCTCGACATGGTCAAGTTCGGCCCCCGCGCCTCCCTGCCGGAGCGGTTCGCACACCGCGATGTCCACGTGCACAACCCCTCCATCACGGTGATCCGTACGAACCGCGACGAGTGCGCCGAACTGGGCCGCCGTGTCACCGCCAAACTCCGCGCCGCCGCGGGCCCGACAGCCCTCTACGTCCCGCTGCGCGGTCTCTCCACCCTAGGGGCGCCGGACGGCCCTTACCACGACCCGTCGACCGACGCCGCGCTCTTCGCGACGCTCAGGGACGGCCTGCGGTCGACCTCCGTCGACGTCGTCGAAATGGACAACCACATCAACGACCCGGAGTTCGCCCGAGCGGCCGCCGCGCGGCTGCACCGGATGATCACCGAGTCCTCGGCCCGCGCAGACGCGCGGTCCGGACTCACGGGACCAGGGCGTCTGGCGGGCTGACCGTGGGTCCGGGGCCGAGCCCGCGGCCGAATCCGACCTCGCCAACCCCGGCCGCAGGGGCCGCGATGTCGGTCAGGTCTCCCCACGCGCCGCCGTGGCCCGAGGCGAGTTCCCCTGGGGGCGCGGACAGCGCCTCACCGGGCGTGCGCCCCGGCGCGGCGGGTCGGCGCCGGCACCCTTGTCCGGTCGTAGGCCGAGGGTGCGCACCCGAGACATGCGATTGTGTCGCGTTCGCGCAACCGAGCGAAGAATTCCGGCCTTTCCTCGGGTTGTGTACTGGCCTGCCGCGCTGAGGCTGCCGCCACGGCCCGTCATCCCGGGGTGCGCCTAGCTGAGCGTCCTCAGCGCCGCTGCGTCGTAGGGCTTCAGTTCCTGGAACCGGTCTCCCAGGACCTTCGCCGCCCACTGCGGGTCCTGGAGCAGGGCGCGCCCGATGGCGACCAGGTCGAACTCGTCGCGCTCCATGCGGTCAAGGAGGTTGTCGATGCCCTGGACCGGCGCGCCTTCACCCATGAAGCCGCGGATGAAGTCGCCGTCGAGGCCGACCGAGCCGACGGTGATGGTGGGCTTGCCGGCGAGCTTCTTGGTCCAGCCCGCCAGATTCAGGTCCGAGCCCTCGAACTCCGGGAGCCAGTAGCGTCGTGTCGAGGCGTGGAAGGCGTCGACGCCGGCCGCGACGAGCGGGGTCAGGATCGCCTCCAGCTCTTCCGGGGTGTCGGCGAGCCTCGCGTCGTACGCCTCCTGCTTCCACTGCGAGTAGCGGAAGATCACCGGGAAGCCGGGCGAGACGGACGCACGGACCGCGGCCACGATCTCGGCCGCGAACTTCGTGCGGGCCACGGCGTCGCCGCCGTAGGCGTCGGTACGGCGGTTCGTCCCCTCCCACAGGAACTGGTCGAGGAGGTAGCCGTGGGCGCCGTGCAGTTCGACGCCGTCGAAGCCGATGCGCTCGGCGTCCGCGGCGGCCGCGGCGAAGGCGCCGATGACGTCGTCCAGGTCGCGGCGGCTCATCGCCTTGCCCGCGTTCTCGGTGCCGTCGACGCGGATGCCGGAGGGGCCGACGGCGGGGGCATCGGCGTAGGGCGGCTCGCCCTGCTTGCGCACCATGCCGATGTGCCACAGCTGCGGAACGATCGTGCCGCCCGCCGCGTGAACGTCCTCGGCGACCTTTGCCCACCCCGCCAGCTGTTCCTCGCCGTGGAACCGCGGCACGCGGTCACTCTGCCCGGCCGACTCGTGGCCGACGTAGGTCCCCTCGGTGACGATCAGGCCCACACCCGCGGCGGCGCGACGGGCGTAGTACGACCGCACGTCCTCACCGGGGACGCCGCCCGGGGAGAACATGCGCGTCATCGGTGCCATCACGATGCGGTTCGGGACGGTCAGGCCGTTCAGCGTGACCGGTCGGGACAGGATCTCGGCCGCGCGGGAGGCGGAGGACGCAGCGATGGTCATGGGGCGCTCCTTGTGAGTATCAGCAGGTATATGTAATGCGCATCGAATGCGTGGCGCGGCGGCGTCCGGGATCCCGGGGTAGCTCGTCGGGCAGGCGGAATGCAGTGACCGCCCCCCGTTGGCTGCACGGTGCGCCGGTGCCGTGTGGCCCAATGTTTCAAATCCTGGACGTTTGATGACGTCAAGCACTCCTGTGGACGGTAGACCTCGATAGTTAAAGTAGTCAAGTAAATGATTGCGGATGAGAAACATCTCCGGCGTCCCGGCCATGGGTGCCCCGGCCGCACGGGTACTCGCCGGGCACTGGACGCCGACCCGGCCTGGCGGCCTGCCGCATGTGTCAGGGGATCGCGTTCTGGCGGGCCGGTCTCTCAAGTGGCGATCTCTGTCGCACGGTGTCCGGTGTCCGCGACGGTCCGGGCCGGGTCGGCGGCGTGGATCAGCTGGCGGAGGGCGCCGTAGTAGACCTCGTGGTCGATGACGGCGGGGAGGATCGAGGCGAGGTGTCCGGTGAGCGCTGGGAATTCCTCGGGATCGAGAGCGGCCAGTGCCTGGCGGGTGGCGGTCTGGGCGGCTTTGGGGTCGCGGTGGTCGACGAAGCTCGCGCTGCCGAGCGTGAGGAGGTAGAGCCGTCGGTAGGCGACGATCGCCTCCTCCGGTGTCATGCCGGCTGTGAGGGAGTCGGCGAGCTGGGGTTCCGTCAGGCGTTTCAGCAGCTGCGGGCCGAGCCAGGGGCGGCTTCCGCGCAGGGTGAGCAGGCCCGGGTGGGCGGTCAGCATTTCGTACAGCGCGGTGAACCGGCGCTCGGTCGCGTCGGCCCAGCCGGTGCCCGGGGGGATTTCCGGGAGCCGGGCGGCGAGATGGTCGGTGACCAGGTCGAGCAGTCCGGCCAGGTCGGTGCAGCGGCGTTGGAGTGAGGCGACGGAGATGTCGAGCGATGCGGCCAGGGTGCGGAAGCTGAGCGCGGTGGGTCCGTCCCGGTCCACGATCAGCAGGGCTTGTCCGGCAATGCGTTCGGGTGTGGCGCGGTCCAGGGAAGTGGATTGCCTCGGCATGTGAGTCAGCGTACGGTACACCGTACCGCCACGGTAGGCTTCCCTCTCCGCACGGAGGCGACATGCCCCGCACTACGGCACTCGACCCGCTGTTCACCGCCGCGCCCACGACGTCCTGCACCGACCGGCACCCGGCCAACCTCGCAGCCGGCACCCTCGCGGCCGTCCGTGTCCCCGGCTTCCTGGACCCCGAGTCGTGCGCCGCCGCGATGACGGCACTCGACCGGCTGCCCACCGCCGACTACGACCCGGCACGAGTGCCCGCCCGGATCGTCCGGTTCGGCCCGGCCCTGGGCGACTCCCGCGACGGCGCCGGCGCTCTCGATGCCGACCGGTACTGGCGCGCCGCCGGGACCGCTCGCGCGGTGTGGCATGGGCTGGGATGCGGCCGGACCCGATGGCCGTCTCGATGGCCCGGCTCGGCTCCGCCGGGGATGCCGCCATCACGTCGGCCACCACCGGCGGCCGGACCGTCTTCGGGGGCACCGTGCGCGAGATCAACGCCGGCGCCCTGGTCCACTACGACGACATCGACCGCGGGTTGCCCGCCGGACCGTTCGACCAGGAGGTACTCGCCCGGCTCGCCTTCAACGTCCGGGTCGCCGTCCCCGGCGCCGGCGGCGCGACGACTGTGTGGCGTCACCGCTGGGAGCCCGCCGACGAACGGCACCGCCAGGGGTACGGCCACCGGCCCGCGACCGTCGAGCACTGCCAAGAGGTGAGCCTGACCCCGCAGCTCGGCGACGGACTGCTGTTCAACCCGGCCCACTTCCACGCGGTCGGGCCGAATCCGGCCGGGCGCCGCATCGAGTTCGCCTTCTTCC
The DNA here is from genome assembly GCF_055573115.1 of Streptomyces sp. NPDC030222. Taxonomy (NCBI): domain Bacteria; kingdom Bacillati; phylum Actinomycetota; class Actinomycetes; order Kitasatosporales; family Streptomycetaceae; genus Streptomyces; species Streptomyces sp. NPDC030222. The sequence continues at coordinate 110,348 of NZ_JBVICA010000004.1, read as the reverse complement.
TCGGCCTGACCACCACCGGCCGGCTCATCGCCTGGTCGTGACCCACTCATCGCAGGAGCAACAGGTGCACACCCTCACGTACGGCGACATCAAAGCCGCCACCGACCGGATCGCCGGACGCATCCGCCCCGTCACCCTCACGCGGGTGGATCCAGGCGCGATCCGGACCGCCCACCGCGACCCCCTGGACGACCGGCCCGAGCAGCCGTGCGAGGTGTGGCTGGCCCTGGAGTTCATGCAGCACACCGGCTCGTTCAAGGCCCGTGGCGCGCAGAACTTCATCCAGGCCCACCGCGACGCGGGCACCCTGCCCGAGGCCGGAGTGACCATCGCCTCCGGCGGCAACGCCGGCCTGGCATGCGCCTGGGCCGCCCAGCAGCAGGGCGTTCGGGCCACGGTCTTCCTCCCCGAGACCGCTCCGGCGGTAAAGGTGGCCAAGCTCCGCGGCTGCGGCGCCGAGGTCCGGCTGACCGGCTCCGAGTACGCCGAGGCGCTGGCCGCGTGCGAGGAGTTCGTCGCGGCCACCGGCGCGCTCGCCTCGCATGCCTACGACCATCCGCTCATCGCCGCGGGCGCCGGCACCCTGCTGGAGGAGATCCACCAGCAGATCCCCGGGCTGGACACCGTGGTGGTCGCCGTCGGTGGCGGCGGCCTGTTCGCCGGAGTGGCCACGGCCGCCCGGCACCACGGCATCCGCACCGTCGCCGTGGAGCCGGAGAACTGCCGTGCGCTGAACGCTGCCATCGAGGCCGGCCGCCCGGTCGACGTCGCCGTGGACTCGATCGCTGCCGACTCCCTCGGTGCCCGCCGAACCTCCGCCATGGCCCTGCATGCCGCCCAGCAGGACGGCGTCCACTCCGTGCTGGTGCCGGACGGCGAGATCGCCCGGGCCAGGCAGGCGCTGTGGGACCATCGCAAGGTCGCCGTGGAGCACGGCGCCGCCACCGCGCTGGCCGGACTCACTGCTGCGGACCGGCACGGCCCCGACCGTGCTCTGCCGAACCACCCCGCCGGCCCGAGCCGCAGCTACCGGCCGGGCAATGGCGAGAAGGTCTGCGTGGTCCTCTGCGGTGCGAACACCGACCCGGCCGACCTGGTACAAGGGCCCGTCGTACCGTGACCGCATGTGGGTTCGAGGGATCGTCGACCCGGGAGTGGTGGGCAGCCGACCCTCCGAGCGCCCCCGGCAGCGCGGAACGCGCGCCGTGCCCGGGTGTCCTGGAGGACGCCCGGGCACGGCGCCGTGGGTGGGACGGCTCACCCGCCGTTTGGGCTCACCCGCCGTCGGGCTCGCGGCGCGCGGGGAGCTGCTGGGTGATGCAGTGGACGCCTGCGTCGCCGAGGGCGAGCGCCCGGGCCTCGACGCCGACGACGCGGTGGGCGGGGAAGGCCTCCTGGGCGGCGGCGAGGGCTTCCTCGTCGGCGTTCGTGCCGGCCAGCGGCATGATCACCCCGCCGTTGGCGATGTAGAAGTTCATGTAGTTCACGACGGCTTCCCGGCCGTGGACCCGGATCTTCTGCTGCGGGGGGAGTTCGAGGATCTCCAACGCGCGGCCCCTGGCGTCCGTGGACGCCTCGAGGACGGCGCGGTTGGCCTTCAAGCGGGCGTGGTCGGGGCGGCCGGGGTCCCCGCACGCCTCGACCACGACCCGCCCCGGTGCCGCGAACTGGCACACGTGGTCGACGTGTCCGTCGGTGTCACCGGCGAGGTGCCCGTACGGAAGCCAGATCACCTTGGCGGCGCCGAGCAGGGCCGCGAGCTCGCGTTCGATGTCGCCTCGGCCGAGCCGCGGGTTGCGGTTGGCGTTGAGCACGCACTGTTCGGTGGCGATGAGCGTGCCCTCGCCGTCGACGCTGACGGCGCCGCCTTCCAGGACGGTCATCGTGGCGCGGCGCTCGAGGCCCAGGGTGAGCAGGAGGCGCTCGGCGATCCTGTCGTCCTGGGCGTACGGGTGGAAGCGTTCGCCGAAGGAGTTGAACCGGAAGTCGACGCCGACCCTGCCGTCCGGGCCGTGCACGACGATCGGCCCGGAGGCACGGAGCCAGGAGTCGTCCATCGGCAGCTCGATGGTGGTGATGTCGGCTTCGCACAGGGCGCGGACCCGGTCCGCGTGGCCGGGCAGCACCAGCACCGTCACCGGTTCGAAGGCGGCGATGGCGCGCACGACCGCCGCGTACTCCCGCTCCACATCGGCGAAGCTGTCGCCCCACAGTGCCTCGTACGTCGGCCAGGCCAGCATGCAGGACTCGTGCGGTTCCCACTCGGCGGGCATCAGCAGACCGGTCACCGGGTCGCCTTCCCGGCGGGGAAGGCGCGGACGGCTTCCTCGGCTGCGTGCCAGTCGCCGCCGAACCGGCCGTCGAGGACGTGCAGCCACCGCTCGATTCCGAAGGCAACACAGGACGTGTGGGCCGTGTCGCCGGCGTGCGTGATGCCGGCGCGTTCGCCGAAGAAGTTGCGGTGGTAGTTGACCGAGGCGATCGCGAGGCCTTCCTCGCTGACGAACTCCTCCTTGGTGGGGAACAGCCGTTGCATGACGGCCCGGGAGCCGTCCGCGTCGAAGAACGGGTCCGTGGCGACCTCGGTGGTCAGCGCCAGCCCCAGATGCGCCGCGAATGTGTGGATGAGTTCCTTGTGGGTCTCCAGGTGGCTCTTCACCGTTCCGGCGTCGCCGACGGCGACGATCTCCCGCATGGTGAAGCCGTGCAGGCGGCGCAGCCCGTGGTACTCGTTCTCGCGGCGGAAGCACTGCGCGACGGTGGTGAGCCGGACCGGCCGGTCGAGCCGCGCCCCGGAGAGCGACAGGTACGCGTTGTAGCAGGCGGCCGACGGGAGGGCGAGACCGGCAGGTCCCAGCAGCTCACCGGAGAGCACGGCGTCGGGCGCCGCCGGATGTGCAGGCAGTTCGGCCGTGGCGGACGTGTCGAGGGGTGCCGCCGCGAGGGCCAGATGCGGGAAGTTGGTGAAATAGTCGAACCGGGCGAGGTCGACGACACGGATGAGCGGCGGGTAGCGGACCTCCGCCGCTCCGGCCGCGGCGGCCCAGCCGGTGAACACGGCGTCGAGCGCGGCCTTGAGGCGGACCGCCTCGGGGCCCAGGGTGACGAGGCCGTCGGTGACGACGACGGGCGGGAGGATCCGCGCTCCGGACGGTTCAGACGTGCTCACGGCCGGACCTTTCCGTGATCAGCGCGTTGATGCGGTTGAGCGTGCGGAAGTTCTCCACGTCCGTCTGTCCGAGGTCGATGGGTTCGCCGACGATTTCCTCCATCAGCAGCAGGAATTCGGCGAAGGCCAGGGAGTCGAGGATGCGGGCCTCGATGAGGTCGCTGTCCCAGTCGATGGTGTCCACGGCGGAGTTGAGCTTCCGCAGGAATTCCAGGACCGTTTCCATGGACTCGTTCTCCTCGTCCTTCCGGGGTGCTCGGCTCATTGCGGGCGACTCGTCGTGCTCAGGCGCTGACATGGTCGGCTCCCCATGCGGTGCGGAAGATGTCGCTCGCGACGAAGAACCGGTCGACACGGGCCATCACCTTGGTGTGGAAAGCCTCGCGGACGGGGTGGGACAGGGCCTTCCGGCGGACTTCGAGAGGCTTCTCCACCCCGGAGTCGCGGAAGATCTGGGGGTTGTACAGACTGCGGACCGAGTACGTCATGTAGTCCTTGATGTACTTCTCGATCTCTTCCCGGCGGCCGGGCTCGGCGGCGCACGCACGGTCGTGGAGGCGCTTGACGAGCTGCTTGCCGAAGGCGACATGGCGGCTCTCGTCGTGGTGGTGGGCCGCGTGGATCTCCCGGAGGATGTCCGGGATCATGGGGTCCTTGCCCATACGGCTGTTGTAGTAGTCGAAGATCTCTTCGAAGATGAGGATGCGCGAGAAGACGACGACGTCGTCCCAGAGGTCTCCGTAGCCCTCGCGCCGCAGCGGCGACCCGGGCTCCGGGTAGATGCCCCCGGCGTACCGGTAGCAGAACTCGGCGAAGAACCACATGTGCGCGTTCTCTTCGCCGATGAAGTGGTGCAGGTATTCGTTGTACTCGGCGAAATCGGGCGTGTGGATGCGTTTGGATACCTCGATCATCAGCTCCCGGATGCCGTGCACATGGAGACTGAAGAAGTTGACGGTCTCGTGGCGCGCGAGGGCCTTGAGCGTCTTCTCGTCCTCGATCAGTCCCGTGCCGGCGACGGTGAGGTAGTCCGGGTTCATCCACCAGGCGTCCTCGGACACCGTGTCGGGCCAGGTGAACTTGGTGTATGGGTTGTAGTGGTCGTGGCGCGACTTCTCGGAAAGCCGGGCGAGCATGACGCCGAAGCCGGATTCGTCCATGGTTCTCAGGTCTTTCGGTTGGTGCTTCTTCTGGTGCTTTTTCTTGCGGGTGTGCGTGCTGTGCGGGCGGCCGTGGGTCTCCCCGAGGCTCCGGGGCGGGGTCAGGTGAGGGTGTCGGCGAAGCGGACGAGGGAGCCTTCGAGTCCGCGGAGGAAGTGCTCCATGCCGGCTTCGGTGAAGTGCCGGGTGTCGCAGGTCAGCGAGAGTTCGAGGCGGGTGCCGTCGTCGTCGACGACCAGATAGAAGGCCTCTTCCTCGGTGACCGGAGGCCGGCTGAACTCGGTCTCGGCGAGCAGGTCCGCGAGAGCGGAATCCTCCCTGTCCGTGGGTGCGGCAGGGGTCCCCGGCAGACTGCGTTTGTCGTTGATGCAGTAGTGGAAGCGCAGCGGGTCGTCGGGGCCGTTCCCGAGGCGGGCCAGGAGCTGGTTCATGCTGTCGGCGTCGCACCCGGAGTTCTGGTAGGCGGTGATCGCGGACCGCCAGGAGCGTTTGACGGCGTCCAGCAGGTCCGCGTCCGCGACGTCGACCGAGAAGTACGTCTCCTGCATCAGGGTGGCGACCATCCGGCGGGCCTCACCGGTGAAGCGCTGTGAACTCGTCAGGTGGAAGTCCACATGGCCGCTTCCGGTCATGTCCCGGAGCATGAGCGCGGTTCCTCCGTGGAGGGCGGCCGAGGTGCTCACGCCGGCATGTGCGGCGATCCGGGCGACTGCCTCGTGGGCGGCCCGCGAGCGCAGCCTGGCCTGCCGGAAGACCGTCCCGGCGGGAATGCCGGAGACGGGTACGGGCAGTGCGAGGGGCTGCCGGTCGCGGTAGAGGGACTCGACGTGCCGCAGCGTCCGCTCGCGCCTGCGGATGCCGTCCGGCGACGCCTGGCGGGCGGCGAGGTCCGCGGGCGTGAGAGCGTCGTCGGGCAGCGGTGGCAGGTACTCCCCCTGCCTGAAGTACTCGGTCACCTCCGTGGTGAGGTGTTCCAGGCCGTACCAGTCGATGGCCATGTGCGAGAAGGCGTAGACCATCCCGAGGACCCCGTCCTCGGTGACCAGCAGGGCTGCGTGCAGTGGCAGCTCGTCCGCGAGGGAGAAGCGCCTGGTGTCGAAGGAGGCCCGGAGGGCGGCGGCGGTGGCATCGGCCTCGCTCGCCGTCGTCCTGACGACCCCGACGGGCAGTCGCCCCTCGCGCTGGACGGACTGCACGACGCGGCCGTGCCGGTCGCGCGGGAACAGCGTACGCAGGGACTCGTGGCGGCTCAGGAAGAACGACAGGGCCCTCAGGCACTGCGTCTCGGTGAGCCGGATGCCGTCGGGGACCCTGAGCTCGCCGACCACGTTGTAGACGTACTCGTGGGGCAGGGCCTTCTCGACGAGTGCCCGGATCTCCTGCTGGCTCCAGGTGAGTCCGGCCTCGATGCCGCGTGTTCCCCGGAAGGGGGCGTACGCCACCTCGGGGTGGCCGAGCTGTGCCGGGTCGTGGGAGTTCACTGCGTCACCCCTTTCCGGGCGTGCGGGCTCGCGGCGAGTGCTTCGGAGACGGCGGTCGAAAACGCCGTGACGTCGTCGTCGGTGGTGTCGAAGGAACACATCCAGCGGACCTCGCCGGTGAGCGGGTCCCTGACATAGAAGGGGAATCGTTTCTGCAAGCGTTCGGTCGCATCGGCGGGCAGGGTCGCGAAGACCGCGTTGGCCTCCACCGGGCGGACGATCCGGACCCCCGGCAGATCGCCCACGGCCTCGGCGAGGCGTCTCGCCATGGCGTTGGCGTGCCGCGCGTTGTCCAGCCAGAGCCCGGACTCCATGAGCGCGATGAACTGCGCCGATACGAAACGCATCTTGGAGGCGAGCTGGGTCGCCGCCTTGCGCAGGAAGGCCGGCCCGCGTACGGCGTCGGGATCGAGGACGACCAGGGCCTCGCCGAGCAGCAGGCCGTTCTTGGTGCCTCCGAACGTCAGGACGTCGACGCCCGCGTCGGTCGTGAAGGCGCGCAGCGGCAGGTCCAGGGCCGCCGCGGCGTTGGCGAGGCGGGCACCGTCGAGGAACACGCGCATGCCGTGTTCATGGGCGCAGGCGCAGATGTCGGCGATTTCCTGCGGTGTGTAGAGCGTGCCGAGCTCGGTGGACTGGGTGATCGCGACCACGCCGGGCTGTGCCCGGTGTTCGTCGCCCCAGCCCCAGGCCTGGCGTGCGATCGACTCGGGAGTGAGCTTGCCGTCCGGAGCGTCGACCGTGAGCAGCTTGAGGCCGGCGACCCTTTCGGGGGCTCCGCACTCGTCGGTGTGGATGTGAGAGCTTTCCGCGCAGATGACGGCGCCCCAGGGTTCGCTCATCGCTTGCAGACCGACGACGTTGGCGCCGGTGCCGTTGAGGACGGGCCAGACGGTCGCACGCTCACCGAAGTGCGAGCGGAACACCTGCTGGAGGTGGGCGGTGTAGACGTCCTCTCCGTAGGCCGGCTGGTGCCCTTGGTTGGCGACGGCGAGGGCGGCGAGGATCTCGGGGTGGACTCCGGCGTGGTTGTCACTGGCGAAGCCTCGTGACCCGGGGTCGTGCAGTCGCTGGATCAATCCTTCGTCCGTTCACGTTGTGCGGCGGGGCCGGTCATTCGGGCCCGCGAGGGGGAAGGCGGAGAAGAGGCCAATGGGTGTACGGGGCGCGGGAATCGGCACGCGTCCGCGGCCGGACCTCTTCGTTGTGCACGGGTTCCTCGTCGGCGTACGAGTCCCATGGCCACGCACACGCAAGCAGCTCACCGAAGCAGTCGGCCGGACCACGATGACGGTCCGTCGACGCATGGTCCTCATGACCATGCGTCAGGAATCACGCCGGTATCAACTCCCCCGTCGACCTTGGCAGATGTGAAGATGCTACGGGATGATCTAGTGATGAGCGCAAGCCTTCCGGCAGACTTCCTGATCAAGAAAGAACGTCCTGCCTTCGAAGTGTGACGTCACGGGCAGGCACGTGTCGCATCGAACAGGAAGACCACCATGCTGAGTTCTCCGGCAAGCTCCCTGCGGCGCGCCCACAGAGGAGTGGCCGCCACCTTCGCGCTCGTCGGGATCGTGAACGGCATTCTGGCGGCCCGGCTGCCGGGACTGGCGGCGAAGCTCGGCCTGGACACCGGTGACGTGGGGCTGGTGATCCTCTCCTGGGGCGTGGCCGCCTCGCTCACCATGCAGTGCATGCGCTGGCTGGTCGCGGTGCTCGGGAACCGCCTGCTGCTGCGCGTCGGCACTCCGCTGGTCACCGTCACGGTGGGTCTGATCGCCCTCAGCACCTCCTTCCCGATGCTGCTCGCCGCGGCCGCGGCCTTCGGCGCCGCCTCCGGTGTCGCGGAAGCGATGATGAACGCCCAGGGCAGCCTGGTCGAACGCCGTGCCGGGCGACCGCTGATGAACGGCTTCCACGCCGGGTGGAGCGCCGGCGCCGTCGCCGGCGGACTCCTCGCGGTCCTGCTCGCTGTGCTGGAAGTCCCCTACACCGCCTCCGTGTTGGCCACCGCAGCAGCAGCCTTCCCGCTCGCCGTCGGAGTGGGCTGGACCTACCTGGACGAGCCGGCCGACGACGAGGAGGAGACCACGCAGCGCCGGGACCTGCCCCGGATCGTGTATCTGGTCGGCGCCGTGGCCTTCCTGGCGCTCCTCCTCGAAGGACTGGTGGCCGACTGGAGCGGCCTCCTGCTCACCAGGGAGCTGCACGCCTCCGAGGCCCTCGCGGCGGTCGCCTACCCCGTGTACGAGCTCGCCACGTTCTGCGGAAGGCTCTTCGGTGACCGGCTGCGGCTGCGTTTCGGCAGCCGGTCGCTGCTCACCGCCGCGGGCACGGCGACCGCGCTGGGCATCCTGCTCGTGGTCACCGCACCCTCCGCGCCGTGGGCCATCGCCGGGTTCGGCCTGACAGGACTGACCGTCTGCACCGTCGTGCCCGTGTGCATGTCCCTGGCGGGCACCCTTGCGCCGGGCCGCTCGGACGCGGCGGTGGCGCAGGTGTCGGCACTGGGCTACACGGGACTGCTCGTCGGCCCCGTGGTCATCGGCTTCCTCGCCGAGGCCACGACGCTCCGCACCGGGATCGCGGCGGCGATCGGTGTGGCCCTGCTCATCGCCGTCGGGTCACGAGGTCTGCCCGCCCGGTCGGGTGAGTCGGGCGGGGACGGCGAGGCGGCCGGGGAGGGCAAGGCGGCCGGGGAGGGCAAGGCGGCCCCGGAGGCCGGCTATGCCAAGTCCCGGTGATCTGCCGGCCTTTGTCGTGATCGTGAGCCCCGAGTGTCGACGGCGCTCGTGAGCCTTACGTCCGGGCCGCCAGATCGCCGGCCCGGACGTCGACCTTCACGGAGCACGGCTTCGCCACTGCGAGCCGGCCACTCGCGGACGCTGACTGTTCGATGAGGTCGGCTACCGCTAGCGGTTGTGACACGTGGACGGTATGGCTGCCCGCCGTCCCGAGGTGGTCAAGCGGGCTCGCCCGGACATTCTGCGCTGGGCAGGCGGGGGACTCATCTTGTCGTCGGTGGCGACCATGTACCAGCCCGGTTCGGTCCGCCAAGCCGACTCGGTGACATGCCCGCCGAGGGCGGCGCCCCTTGGGTTCGCCCGGCGCAACATCTCCTGCGTTCCGCCGTAAAGGGTGACAGGCGAGGAAAACGGCGGTCGTCGAGGTCGCGGCTAGACGTCGACCGCGCCGACAGAATGAATGTCGAGCCCCGCCGGATACCCACGGTTGGACTGATTCACGGCCGTCCGCACGTGGAAGTCGTCAACATTTGGCCATCGCCCCGATAAGCGTGTTGGGCGACATCGTCACGGGTCACCCCTGTTAATCTGCGGGCGCCCCAGAAATCGTCCACGAAAGACTGAACGCGCCAGCTCGCGGACCAAATGTTTTTTAGCCGGATTCTGGCGTACCGCGGTCGGGAGGATACGGACCATGCACGATTTTTCTCGTCGCGGCCTGCTCAGGGCCACGGCGGCTGCCGGCACCGGCGCGGTCCTCGTTCCCGGCGTCGCGGCGGCAGCCGCCCCGGGTGCGAGCGCCGCGAGCCCAGTGAGCGCAACATGCGCCGCGAGCAAAGGGCCCGGTGGCGGGAAGTGCCCGACGGCGGAGCTGACCGGCCGCATCGTCCGCCCCGACGACCCGGCGTACGCGGATGCGAGCCTGGGCTGGGACGAGCTCTTCTCCCACTATCCGTTGGTCATCGTCTTCGCCCAGAACACCCAGGACGTGGTCAACGCCCTTACGTGGGCGCGGCAGAACGACGTCGCGCTGCGGGTGCGGAGCGGCCGCCACAGCCTCGAGGGCTGGTCGAACGTGGACAACGGCATCGTGATCGACATCAGCGAACTGAAGTCGGTCGACATCGACGCCGACTCACGTATCGCGACGGTCGGCGCCGGGCTCAACCAGTTGGAAGCGGTGACCGCGCTCGCCCAGCAGGACCTCGCGGTGACGACCGGAACGGAGGGCAGCGTAGGCCTGTCCGGCGCGACGCTCGGCGGCGGCTTCGGCTTCCTCACCCGCTGGCTCGGCATGGCATGTGACAGCCTCGTGGGGGCCGAGATCGTCGTCGCATCCGGTGAGGACTGCGCCAAGGTGATCAAGGCGGATCCGAAGAACAACTCGGACCTGCTCTGGGCGCTCCGCGGGGCGGGAAACGGCAACTTCGGGATCGTCACGTCACTCACGTACAAAGTGGCTCCGCTGAAGAGCGTCACTTATCTGCAGGCGACGTGGGACGGCCTCGGGGATCTGCACGAGGTCTTCGAGGCATGGCAGAGCACGGCTCCGGTCACCGACGACCGCCTGGGAACCCAGCTCGAGGTCCACAAGCCGGAGATCCTGCTGTTCGCGGTCCTCGCGGAGGGGACGCCGGAGGAGGTGGAGGAGCTGCTGGCCCCGATCCTGTCCGTCGGCAACCCCCAGGTCACGGTACAGGTGGGCAACTGGGGTGAGGTATACGCGGGATTCCAGATCCCGACCGAGGACGAGCCCGCGAACTGGAAATTCTTCTCACAGTTCACCAGAAAGCCGTTCCCGGAGGAGGCGATCAGTGTGATTGCCTCGTTCATTCAGAACGCCCCCACGGATGACAGCAACTTCTTCACCCAGGCCTTCGGCGGGGCGGTCAGGAAGAGCCCCCGCGGCGGCACTGCTTTCCCGCACCGCGACGCGCTCTTCTACTCCGAGCCCGGCGCCGGATGGGGGACTCGTGGAACTGGGGAACCAGGTATCTGCGACCCCCTCACCCCGGAGGCCCAGGCCTGGATCGCCGAGTTCAGCCAGGCGCTGCGGCCCTACGTGAACGGCGCTTACGTCAACGTGCCGAACATCGGCCAGCAGGACTGGGAGACCGCCTATTGGGCGGACAACTTCGACCGGCTGCGCGAGATCAAGGCGAAGTACGACCCCCACAACGTCTTCCAGTACGAGCAGAGCATTCCGCCCGCGTCACGCGACCACAAGCACCCCTGACGCAGGCCCGTCAGGCAGCCCCGGTCCCGACGGCCGGGGCCGATGGCGTGTCCGTCCATCACCGCGACGTCAGGACCGTCCCTCCCGTGCCTCGACGGCTTTTCCGCCAGTCCTCGGGCTCTGACTCCAATGCCCTTTCCAAGAAGGGGTGTTGGGGATAGTTGAGCATGCAGGGACAACGGGTATGAGACCGGGACCAGAGCACAGAACCCTTGATGAACCGGTCCTGTGGAGGTGTCCCGCTGTGGCGATCCGACCCGTCTCCCTCGGCATACCCCTGTCCGACGTCCTTCTCATCGGCGGCACGGTCGCGCCGGGGCCCAACGGCAAACCCGCCATCTGGAACGTGTCCAGCGGCAAACCCGCCCATCTCAACGCCATCGACCCCGCCACCGGAGCACCGTTGGTCTCGGCGCCCCTGCCGGGCGGCGATGGCGCCTGGGCGGTCACCGCCACGCCCGACGGAGCCGTCTACGCGGGTACGTACGGCAACGGCCATCTCTACCGCTGGCGTCCGGGCGGCGGCAACACCACCGAGATCCTCGGCAGGCCGGTCGAGGGGCAGACGTTCATCTGGCGGCTCGCCACGGACGCCGCCGGCAAGGTCTGGGGCGGCACCTTCCCCGGCGGCCGTGTCTTCCGGTACGACCCGGTCACCGGTGCCGTCCGCGACTACGGCCAGGTCCTGGCCGGTCAGACCTACGTGAAGTCGCTGGCCTGCGCCGACGGCAAGGTGTACTCCGGCGCGTACGCCCAGGCGCGCATCGCCGAACTCGACCCCGCCACCGGTGCCGTCACCGAACTGCCCAAGCCGCCCGGCGTGACCACGGTCGAAGGAAAGGCCGTCTACGACATCGACGCCCACGACGGCAGACTCTACGTGCGGATCGGCGGCGTCGACCCCGCGGCCCTGCACATCTACGACCTCGCGGCCCGCAGATGGACCGGTGAGATACCCCTCGCGCACGGCTTCAACGTCGCGCCGCCCGACTCCGGTGGAGGCGTCCACCTCATCCAGGACGGCGAACTGCGCCGCTTCGACCCCGCCACGGGAACGTTCACCGGCACCGGACTCACCTTCAGCGGCCGGGTGCAGAGCGCACGCTCGATGGGCTGGGGGGAACTCGGACTGAGAGGCTACCGGGGACGCAGCATCGTCGGGACGCTGTGGCGCGGTGACATGTTCCGCTACAACCCCTCCAGCCGCTCGTACGCCATCGTGCCGAGCAAGGTCCGCAAGGAGCCGACGGAGATCCTGGCGCTCGCCCCCGGGAAGCCGGGCACGATCCACACGGGCGGATTCCTCAGCGGCGGTCTCGGCTCCGTCGACAGCTCCACCGGCGCCTCCGTCTTCCGCAGCTTCACCCAGATCGAATCCATTCTGCGCACCGCCGACGGCACCGTCTGGCTGGGTGCCTACCCGGAGGCCCGTCTCTACCGCTACAACCCCGACCGGGCCTGGAACAGCTGGGAGTACTCGCCGAGCCGTACGGACAGCCCGCAGAACCCCGAGCGCGTGCTCATCCTCAAAGACCAGTTCCAGTCCCGGGCGAGATGCCTCACCGAGTCCGAGGGCAGGATCTTCGTCGGCACCCTCCCCGAGGGCGACCGCCTCGGCGGCGGACTCGCCGTGTACGACAGGGCCACCGGAACGTCGCGGTTCGTCCGGCACGTGGTGCGTGACGAATCGGTCTTCTGTCTGACATCCCGTCAGGGGATCGTGTACGGCGGCACGTCCGTCATCGGCGGGCTCACCACCACCCCGCACAGCCGGACCGAAGGGACCGTCTTCGCCTGGCACGCCCGCGAGGGCAGGAAACTCTGGGAGCTGGTGCCCGTTCCCGGCGAGGGAACCGTGCACGGCATCCTCGCCGGGCCCAGCCGGAAGATCTGGGGCATCGCCGGTCGCACCGTCTTCGCCCTCGACGCCGTGAGCCGCGCCGTCGTACGCCGGCACACCGTCGGCAAGGGCCGCAGCGGAGGCGACCTCGCCATGGCGGGCGGCATGCTGTACGCGAGCTTCGACGGCAGGTACATCTACCGGCTCGACCCCGCACGTCCCAGCCTGGCGCCCCGCCTCGTCCTCGACCACAAGCACCGCCGGCTGACCGCCGACGCGGCGGGCATCCTCTACTTCTCCTCGGGGGCCGAGCTGTTCCGTCTCGACCCGAACGGCTAGTTGGCCGGGGCGCCCCGTCCCTGCCCCTTCCGTCACCGTACGAATTGAAAGCGGCCGCCGGGAGTCCCCGCGGCCACGGGCGGGCAGCGTCTCGTGCGGCGGGTACCTCCGCCGGACGCCTCGGCCGGCGGCCCAGGCTTCGATGACGTGGCTGACCGCGTTGAGATGGTCCGGCGGAGTGACTATCTTCGTGGGGTGAGTGAGCGCGCGATGCAAGAGCCCACCTTGATGGTGCTGACAGCCCTCGCGGACGCACCTCGGCACGGATACGCCATCGCGCAGGAGGTCAAGGCGATGACCGGCGGCCGTGTCGTGCTGCGTACAGGCGCCCTCTACGGGGCCCTGGATCGTCTGCTGGCCGACGGCCTGATCGGCGTCGAGCGCGAGGAGGTCGTCGATGGCCGGGCCCGGCGGATCTTCACCTTGTCCTCGGCGGGGCGGGAGCGGCTGGCGGCGGAGGCCGAGCGCCTGGCGGTGGCAGTAAGGGAGGCTACTCGCCGCCTGTCCGTCACGCGGCCGTCGGCGGACGCCACATGATCGAGCACGTGCTGCGGCTGTATCCCGCTGCCTACCGACGGGCTCATGGCGGGGAGATCGCCGCGACCTATCGCGAAATGACCGCGGGCGAGCCGCTGAGTTCGCGGCTGCAAGAAGGTGCAGGTCTGGCGGCGCACGCGATGCGGATGCGGATGGGACTGGGGTCGGCTGCACCTGTCGCGCAGGTTCTTGCGCTGGCGTATCCCTTCGCCCTGGCCGCCTCGGCCGCTGCGTGCGGCCTGCACCTTCTGCGCTGGTACGCAGGTCTGGTCTCCTCACCCGCCCCGTTGAGGGTGCAGCTTGGAGTCGACCTGTCGGGGGCGTGGGGTGTGCTGCTCGTCTCATCGCTGATCGTGTTGGCAGGAGCGGCGTCGGCGCTGGCCGGCCGGTGGCGTGTGGGGGTGCCCTGCACGGTGGCCGGGCTGCTCTCCTTCGCGGTTGCAGCGGTGGTCAGCGGGCCGGCGTTCGGTGACCCGGTCGTCACCCCGGCCGCGGTGGCCCTGGCTGCGGCCGTGGTGCTCGCATGCCCGCCGGACCGGCGCGTGGAGAGCACTGCGGCGGGGTGGGCGGGCATGGCTGGTGCCGTGATCGCGCTCGTGGTCGTGCCACGGGCTGTCATCGGCGCGCACGCGGTGCCGTGGGTCAGCACCGACTACGGGTGCTGGCCCCTGCTCGTCCTCGCCGCGACCGGTGTCGTGCTGACCCGGCGCAGTGGATCACGAGGCGGCCGCGAGCTGGGGGCGATGGTCTTGGCATCCCCGCCCCTGCTCGCCCAGGCCTACACCACAGCGTGGGGGTGAGGCGGCCGTTGTCACGTGTCTGGCGGCCGTCTGCCGGCCACCGCGGTGACTGCCCTTCTGGCCCGCCGCCGTCTGGGGCGAACCGGACGCACCTTCCTCTGAATGGCACACCGCGGCCGAGCATCAAAACGGGCGCAGTGGCCCCGTAGTCCGTTTGACGTAGTATTCCGTTCGACGGACTATCGGGAAGAGGATGCTGATGCCATTCACCCTGTCCCACCCCGCGGCCGTACTGCCGTTGATGCGGCAGCCCTTCAGCCGGGCCGCGCTGGTTGCCGGAGCCTTCGCACCGGACATGCCCTACTTCGTTGTCGCTACAGGCCTGCCCGTCAGCGCGCAGTCCTGGTACGAACCCTTCGTCAACGCCACGACCTCGCACACCGCTCTCGGTGCCGTCACCGTCACCCTGCCGTACGCCCTCACGCTGTGGGGCCTGTCCCGAGCCGGCCATCGCCCGCTGGCGTCCCTGCTGCCGCTGTCGCTCTCCCCGTCACCGCCCCGGACGGTCGGCACGCTGATATGCCGAGCCGGGTGGATCGTCCTGTCCGCTCTGATCGGCATCGCCACGCACCTGGTCTGGGATGCCTTCACCCACCACGACGGGTTCGTGGTCACCCATGCGCCCTGGCTCGCCTCCGAACTGGCGGGCAGCCTCACCTGGGCGCGGGCGCTGCAGCATGTGAGCACGCTCGGCGGCCTGGCCGCCATCGCGGTGTATGTGTGGCGCAGGCGAGCCCGCCTCCTTGCTCATCAAGTCCGTACCGGCCCCAGTGGCGCAACGCGGCGCCTTGTCCTCCTCGCAGTGGCTCTGGCCACGGTCGTCGGAGCCGTCGCCCACGCCTGGTGGTGGCTCGCCGGCCCGGAGGCGACGACGACCGGACTGCCGCTGAGCGTCGTGGTTGAAGGGGTGCTGTCCGACGCGGCGAAAGGCGCGGGCTCCGGCCTGATCGGCACCGTGGTCCTCTACGCAGCTGTGTGGTGGATCTGGCGCGCCGTCACGGCAACCCGCCACCGCGGGAGCGGAGCCGACTCCGTGTACCACGACGCCCCGCGGGCGAACACGACCGTCTGACTCGCCACGAGCGAGGCCCGGTGCCGTGAGTGCGCCGGTCCCTGACCCGGAATCGGCTTGGTGGTCAGCCCGGTGTGGGGCGTGTGCGGCGTGCAGTGCGTGTGGGGTGCTCGGCCGCGGTGTACCAGAGCAGGGCTGCGCACACGAAGGCCGTGGCTGAGTCGATCAATGAAAGCGCGAGGGAGTCGCTCCGTACGCCGGCGGCGAGTGCGACGGCCGCGGACGGTGCCAGGATGACGGACGGCAGCGTACGGGGGCCGCGCGTGACGTCCGGTCCGGCGGCGGTGGGCAGCAGCCAGACCACGAGGCTGTAGCAGACGCAGGCCAGCAGTGTCGACCCCAGCACGTCACTGGGCCGATGGTGACCGAGAGCCTGGACGGCGGCGGCGATGCAAGCGAGCCACAGCACGCCGACCGCGGTGACGTAGGGGCGAATGCGGGGGGACGCGACAAGGATGACGCCGAGGGTCAGCGCGGCGGGGATGGCCGCGTGCCCGCTGGGAAAGCTCCCCTCGATGAGCGATTCTGGTGCGTCTACCAGGTGCGGGCGGGGCAGGACCGCCTTGAGCACCTCCTTGCCCCCGATCGTGGCCACAACGACCCCGACCGCCGCACACCCCCGCCACCAGCACCTGCGCACCAGGGTCACGACCGCTATGACGCCCAAGCCCACGATCAGGGTGCTGATGTGGCTCGATTCCATAGGTGGCAGGGGCGTCGAGCCGTAAGCCGCTCCCGACCAGGGATAGATCCATGCCTTCCTCCGGTCGCCTGCCCCGAGATCGAACAGGGCGTTCTCCGCCCTTTGCCCGACCGGCGTGCAGACAGCGAGCAGGTAGACCGCCAGGAACCCCAGGAAATACAGCAGAGCTGGGGTCCACGGCCGTGTCGTCCGCGAGGGGCTGGTGCCGGCCGGTGCTTCCGAGGCCTTGCCGGGGCCGTCCGGCCGGTGCGTGGGCAGGGTCGAGGAATCGTGCTGAGGCATCGCTTGCCTTCTTCCGTGGGGGAGTTCGTTCACGCGCTTCTTGCTGCACGCGGCGGGCCGACGGGCTCGGTCGGCGCACCAGGGATCTGCTCCTATTCGAGGAGCGCCCGGCTCCGTCGGCGCTGGGCGGTGATCGCCAGGACCGGGAGGGGTGCGATCAGGAGGAGGAGGACGACCAGGTCCGGCAGGGACTGCATGAACCCGTTCGGCTGGTTGACGATCGCCTGCGTGCGGATGAACGCGAACGCCGCGACGGGGATCAGCCACCGGTAATCCCCGGTAGCGGCCGTTGTCACCCACGCGGCGATCAGTGCGGCGACTTCGAGGGCGAACAGGCCGCGTTGGAAGGCCGGACTGATGGAGATGATGTGCAGGTTCCCCGCCACGAACATGGCGAGCACGACGGGGACCAGCCAGCGGTACGAGCGGCGCCGCAGCCGGCCAGGACGGCAGGCCGCCAGCACGGCGCATGCAGCGCACAGGGCCCCGGACAGCACCAGGTCACGGGCCGTTATCGGGGCGCCCAGCCCGTAGTAGCCCAGGCCCGCCTTGCCCTCGTCGCCGAAGAGCGTATTGCTGTTGAACGTGGCGCCGGCGCAGACCATCGCTGCTGCGGCCGGCAGGGCAATCCACGGCTTGCCGCGCAGCAGGGCGATCAGGCAGACCAGCGGAAGCAGCCCGTAGGGCAGGAGCCGTGTCCGCGTGCCGGGACCTTGCGCCCACGGGTACCAGCCGGAGAAGCGGAAGGCGATGGCATGCCGGCCGGGATCGATGTGCAGTGCCCAGTGCCACACATCCTGCAGATACGGCACCAGCGCCAGCGCGGCGAGGACGAGAGCGGTCAGATGAATGCCGTCCAGCCACCACGGCAGGGCCGTGACGTCGACGACGGCGCGGGCGCGGGCCTGCACCCCGGCGCGCGCCAAGGCGACAACCTCCCGCGGCGGGGGCCAGGAGCGGCCGGGATACGCCTCGGCCAGGCAGGCCAGCAACTCCTCACCATGCCGGGAACGGTAGGGCTCGGGATAGGCCGCAAGCAGCAAACGGTTCATGCCGGGGCCACCCCGGCATCCCGCAAGCGTCCGATGACGACGGCCGCCGCCTGCTGCATCCGCAGCGCCTCCCGGCCGAGCGTCGCGGTGCCGTCCTCGGTGAGCCGGTAGTAGCGCCGCGCCCGCCCGTCCACGATCTCCTCATGGTCGGCGGCCACCAGCCCGGCCCGCTCCAACCGCTCCAGCGCGCCATAGAGAGTGCCGACGGCGATCCGGAGCCGCCCGTCGGTGGCCTGCTCGGCGGCCTTGATGATTCCGTAGCCGTGCAACGGCCCGTCCATGAGCGCAGCGAGGATGAAGTATTGCGCTTCCGTCAAGGACGGGTTCCGTCGTGTCATCAATCGAGTATATATCGAGTTACGAAATATATCTGCCAACCCCCTGGTCACAGTGCCTCCACCCCGCGGCAATCGTCGCCCTCTCCCGACCGGCAAGCGCCGACACACCGTCGGGCTCAGCTCTTGAGATAGGCCAGAACGGCCAGCACCCTGCGGTTGTCGTCGGCCGACGCGTTGATCCGGAGCTTGGTGAAGATGCCGGCGGTGTGCTTGGCGACGGCGCTCTCGCTGATGTGCAGACCGCTCGCGATGGCGGCGTTCGACCTGCCCTCCGCCATCAGCTCCAGGACGTCGCGCTCACGTGGCGTCAGGCTGTCGATCGTCCCTCGGGCGTCGCCGCGCGTCAGCAGACGGGAGATGACCTGGGGGTCCATCACCGTGCCGCCGGCCGCGACGCGGCGGACCGCGTCGATGAACTGCTCGGTGTGGGTGACCCGGTCCTTGAGCAGGTAGCCGACGGCTCCCTCTCCGCCGGCCAGCAACTCGTTGGCGTAGAGCTGCTCGACGTACTGGGAGAGGACGAGGACGGGCAGGCCGGGCCGCCGGCGACGGGCCTCCAGGGCCGCCTGCAGGCCCTCGTCGGTGAAGGTCGGAGGCAGCCGTACGTCCACCACCGCGACATCCGGCGCTGCATCCTCCTCGTCGAGCAGCGCGCGCAGCAGGGACGGGCCGTTGTCCACCGCCACGACCTCGCAGCCGTGTTCCTGCAGCGTGCGGGTCAGCCCGTCCCTCAGCAGGAAGAGGTCTTCGGCGAGGACAACGCGCACGGAATCTCCATCGTCACGGTGGTCGGTCCGCCCCGCGGGCTGTGCAGGGCCAGGGTGCCATCGAAGGTATCCAATCGCTGCCGCACGCCGGCCAGTCCGGTGCCCCGGGACGGGTCGGCGCCGCCGTGCCCGTCGTCGGCGACGGCGATGCGCAGCACGCCGCCCTCGTGTGTCAGGGCTATGCGGACCTCGCGGGCTCCGGAGTGCTTCGCCGCGTTCGTCAGCGCCTCGCTCACCGCGAAGTAGGCCGCGGACTCGACGGGTGCCGGGAATCGGCCCGGCAGCCGTGCCTCGACGTGGACGTCGAGGAAGCTGTCGAGCGCCAGGGAGCGGACCGCGTCACCGAGGCCCCGGTCGGCGAGGACCGGCGGGTGGATGCCGTGGACCAGGTCACGCAGGTCCTGCAGGGCCCGTTCGGCTGCGCATCGGGCATCCAGCAGGAGTTCGCCTGCCGCTGACGGGTCCGCCTCCAGCAGACGGGACGCCCGGTCCAGCGTCATCCCCAGGACGACCAGCCGGGCCTGCGCGCCGTCGTGGAGGTCCCGTTCGACGCGCCGCAGCTCGGCGGCCAGGATGTCCAGGGCCCGGCTCCGGGACTCGGTGAGCCGCTCGATCCGCCGGGTGAGGCGGGTGCTCCGCGGAGCGGCGAGCAGAGTCCGGCCCAGCCGGGCGTGCAACCGGAGAACGGCGGGAGCGGCGAGCAGGCCGGCGGCCGTGAACACGAGTCCCAGCACCAGCGCGGCGAGCATGGTCGCGGTGGTGTGCACCGGGACGAACGCATACCAGTTGCCGTCGCCGACGGACCGCCAGACGAACGGCTGCACGAGGGCGCCGAACACACCGTACTCGACGAGGGCGAGGGGGACGGCGACCAGGAGCCCGCCCGTCACCGGCTCCAGCCACGCCCACGTCAGGTCGCGCCAGAACCCCTCGTCGGCCAGGATCGCGCGCGCCTCCTTACGGGCGGCTGCGTCAGGATTCGCGGGCAGCGGCTCGGGCGGGCTGATCCGGACACCCGTCCACGTCGCGGCGCGCGAGCGGGAGCGGTCGGAGAGCGCGCGCAACACCCGCGCGGCCGGCGGCAGCAGCCGGAACCCCACGCCCACCGGCAGCAGCAGCACGGCCAGCACCACCAGCGAGCCGGCCGCCGACGCCGCGAGAGCGTGCAGACTCGCCAACTGGCACCGGCCGACCGCGAGACAGGCGCGCGAGAGGGCCGTGCACGGCTTATCGAACATCTTCCATGATCGACGGGAGCTTAGCCGGGGACGATGCCGTCGCCCACCCCCGGCCCACGCTCAGCCATGTCCACAGGACTGCTGCCATCAGACACGACACACCGAACAGCACCATGGGGAGGACCGCGCCGGACTCCTCGTCCATGAACAGCAGCATGCCGAGGTTGATCAGCGCATGGAAGCTCCCCGCCCGCAACAGCCGCGAACCCCGCACACCTTCGAGGGCGAAGCCCATCACGACCGACATGGACACCGCCGCCACCAGGAACGCCACGGCATACACGGGGTGTTGCGCGAACACCTGGACGTGCCAGACGCCCCACGCCGCGCCGACCGTCATCGAGGCCGTGAGGGGACCGAAACGGGAGCGCAGCAGCGGCTGCAAGAGGCAGCGCCAGCCGATCTCCTCGCCGCACGCGCCGATCAGCTGCGCCGAGGCGATCAGCGCGAACGGGGCATCCGGACGCGTGAACCACGTATGCCCGGTGAGCACCCCGTAAGCGCCGGCAGTCACCGCGATGATGAGCAGCGCCGTCACGAGCAGGAGCGCCCCTGAGCCTCCCCGGCCCGGCAGGCCGTCGGTGAGGAGCGCCCGTACGCGCCGTGGCCACACGATCGCGGTGACGCCCACCGCGAGGGCCGGCCCGAACTGCGTCAGTTGGATGACCTCGACGGGTATCCGCGTCACGGGCTGGACCGCGCCCAGTACGCCGGCCGTCAGAAAGGTGACGACGAGGAACGAGGCCGTCACCTTGATGTCCGCAGGTGTCATTTGCATGACATCGACGATGCCGGTCCGCGAGACCGTTGCCATGGGACCTGAATGCCGGATCGGGGTGTACCTGGATGCACCCCCGGCAGGCCCGGGCCGGCCATCGGAGCCCGAGGTTCATGCATCCGTCGGGGACGAGACGGTCGTCGTCCACGTTCTCGGCGGCGTACCAGGGGCGGTCGGCGGGGAGAAGAGCGCGCGCATCCTGCGGGAGTGGGCCGATCAGTTCGGGGCAGTGCCCGCCGATCTGGAGGCGGATCTGCAGCGTGTGGTTTTCGACCGTCTGGCCGCGGCCGACCACGTTCACCACCTGAGCGGGCTCGGGACGGAAGCGTTCCACGACTGGGGTGGCGTGCACGGCGACTTCCACGAGTTCGTGGTCATCGACCGCTCGGCGGGTCGGATCACGCTGCTCGTCGCGGCCGACGACTGAGCGGCCCGTCAGCCATCTGCGGGGGGCGTCCGAGGGGTCGGTGACGGGCCCGGAGCCGGCGCACCACGGGCGCTCCGTGGCCTGCACTGGGCGCGTGGCGCGAACCCGACGCAGGGTCTCCGCTTCTCCCTGCCGCGCCACAGGTGTCCTGCCCAGCGGTTCCGCAGAGCTGTCGGGCCCCGGGACCGGATCATGACGTGGCTCGGGCTCCCGGGGGCGACCCGGTACGGCCGGGCCCAGGCCGCCCGGCGGCGCCGTGGGCAGAGCGCACGGCTGCCCGCCGCCGTTCCCGGGCGCGTGCAGCCGAGCCCCGGCGAATGGCCCGTAACCTGCGTACCGCGCCGTCCGCCGCACACACCCGAGGACGCATCCGATGGTCTTGTGCAGCATGCGCTCCGCCCCGCGCACGCCTGTGTCGCACGACCCCGCGCAAGGATGCAGACTGCACGCACCGACGTGTCCACATTCTCCACGCGGAGGGATCACGATGACCCGTGCCGGGACCGGTGGCACCGACGGCGACGGCGGAGGCAAGACGCGCTTCGAGGACATCTACGACCAGCCCGACCCCCGCGCGTACTTCCGCCGCCTCGCGCCGCTGTCGTACGAGATTCCCCACCACGCCCAGGCCGCCTTCCGTCGAGCCCTCGACGAGCGCCGGGCCGCGGGCGGCCCGGACCGGCCCTTCACCGTCCTCGACCTGTGCTGTTCCTACGGCATCAACGCCGCGCTGCTCAACCACCGACTGACCCTCGCCGACCTCTACGCGCACTACACCGGTCCCGAGGCGGCCGCACTCACCACAGCCCAGCTCGTCGAATGGGACAAAGGCTTCTACGCCTCCCGGCGCCGCTCAGACGCCGTACGGATCGCCGGCCTCGACATCGCCGCCAGCGCCGTCCACTACGCCCTTGCCGTGGGCCTGCTCGACGCCGCCCACACCGAGAACCTGGAGGAGGACCCGCCGGGACCGGCCCTGCGGCGCACCATGGCGGACGTCGGGCTCATCACCCTGACCGGCGGAGGCAGCTACATCACCCAGCGGACGTTCCAGGCGCTGCTCGACGTCGCCAGGCAACCCGTTCGGGTCAGCGCGTTCGTCCTGCGGACCGTTTCCTACGCGCCGGTCGTCCGCGCCCTCGCTGCGCACGGTCTCGCCACCCGCCAGGATCCCGCGGGACCGTATCCGCAGCGGCTGTTCTCCGACCCGGAGGAGGAGCGGCACGCGGTGGAGGCGGTGCAGCGGGCCGGCTGGGACCCCACCGGCCTGGAGACCGAAGGACGGTACTTCTCGACGCACTACGAATCCGCCCCGTGACGGATACCTGAGACCGGTCTCCCGGAAACCGGCGCCCGGAGGACGGCGACGTCCGGGTCGGCGGCATGGCCGTGGAGCTGACCGACCCGGACACCCTGGCCGGTTTCCAGGCGGAGGTGGGGCCCTGGAGCCCTTCCACCTGTCCGCGCCGGCGTGACGGAGGTGGTCCACACCCGGGTCGAGGATCCCGACCTCGTGGTCCGGTCACGGCGACCGGGCCGCCCGCCCCGCACGCTTCGCCGCGGGAACGACGCCGCACCCCGCGAGGACTGCTGAGACATGCTGAGGATACGGTTCCGTTTCGCGCCCCGGAGCAGCCCGAACGTGAGAGTTCCCGCTGCCTCCGAGGCGCACCCGACGGCACGCCCGGGCTTGCGCCGGGCAGCCCGCCGGTGCCCGATGGAGGTATGGAATCGGCGGGCCGTCCTCCCCGCCACGGCCAGGGAGAACGGCATGCCTGTGGCGCCCGATCACCACCAGCAGCTGCTGCGCGACGCGATGGAGGCCGCCCGGCCCGTGATCGGACGGGGGCAGGTCGCCGACTACATACCGGCACTGGCCGAGGCGGATCCGAAGGCCTTCGGGCTCGCCCTGGCCACCGTCGACGGCGCGATCCACGGCGTCGGGGACTGGGAACAGCCGTTCTCGATCCAGAGCGTCTCCAAACTGTTCACCCTCGCACTGGTCCTCGCCCACGGCGGGCCCGCCGGGGACGACATCTGGCAGCGGGTCGGCCGGGAACCGTCGGGCAACCCGTTCAACTCCCTCATCCAGCTGGAGTCCGAGCACGGCATTCCCCGCAATCCGTTCATCAACGCCGGCGCGGTCGTCGTCACCGACCGCCTGCTCACACTCACCGGCGACGCTTTCGGCACTGTGAGGGACTTCCTCCGGGCCGAATCGGGGAACCCCGTACTCGACGCCGACCAGCGGGTCGCGGCCTCGGAAGCGCTGCACGGCCACCGCAACGCCGCCCTGGCGCACTTCCTCGCCAGCTACGACAACCTGGAGAACCCCGTCGAGACGGTGCTCGGGCACTACTACGCCCACTGTTCGATCGCCGCCAGCTGCCGCGACCTCGCCCTCGCCGGGGGCTTCCTGGCCCGCCACGGACTGCGCACCGACGGCAGCAGGCTGTTCTCCCGCAGCGATGCCAAACGCGTCAACGCGGTGATGCTCACCTGCGGCATGTACGACGCCGCGGGCGAGTTCGCCTACCGCGTGGGACTGCCCGGCAAGAGCGGTGTGGGCGGTGGCATCCTCGCCGTGGTGCCCGGGCGCGGCGCGCTCTGCGCCTGGAGCCCCGCCCTCGACCCGGCGGGCAACTCGGTGGCCGCCGTCCAGGCGCTCGACGCGTTCACCACGATGACCGGCTGGTCCGTGTTCTGACGCCGGTCGGCCATGCCAACGGCCGGACGCCCAGGGGACTGAACGCCGTGGGCCCGGGGTAACCCTAGAACTCGGGAAAGCCGCATATCGGCCGAGGGTGGTACGAAAGGAGGTCGTCATGGCTGACACCGGGGACCACTCGGAGATCACCGGTCTCCCGGCGGGCACCACGCTCGTCGGCTACCGGGTCGAAGCGACCGACGGACACATCGGCAAGGTCGACAAGCACTCCGAGGACGTCGGACTGGCCTACATCGTGGTGGAAACCGGCCCGTGGATCCTCGGCCGGCGCATCCTGCTGCCGGCAGGAGTGATCTCCCGGGTCGACACCGACAACCGGACGGTCTACGTGGACCTGACGAAGCACAAGATCAAGGAATCGCCCGATTTCGAGAGCGGGCAGCTCGACGGGGACATCGCGACCATCCGCGTCCTCGAGCAGTACTACACGAAAGGCCACATGTGACCACGGCGCGAGGCGGCCGGTGCCACGCCGCCCCGTACAGGTGAACGCGGTGCTGTCCGTTGCCCCGGAGGGTTTTTCCGGTGCCTGGCCCGGAGTGGGGCTGCGGTTCCGTGCCACGGCACGGAAGGCGCGCTCAGGCCCAGTCCTTGGCGACCTCGAACACGTGGCTCTCCCGGGCGAGCAGTCTCTCGTCGGCGTCCACGAACGTTCCGGTGACGTGGTAGGAACCGCGGATGTTGTGCCCCATGGGCAGCTGCTCCAGCGGCAGGCACACCTCGTAGGGGCCGCCGTGCCGGTAGCTGCCGAGCATCACCTCGTTACGGGTGACCGGCACCCCCTCATGCCGCCGGACGTCGACGTACTTCAGGTGCTCGATGCCCGCCGATCCCACCTGGAAGACGACCGTGGCGCGGATCTCCGCGCCCTCCTTCAAGGGGAACGGGCAAGAGTACGGGGCCGCTGTGAGGTCGTCGGAGACCGGTAGCACGATGTCCAGATCGTCTCTGCCCTCCACGTGGAGGGTGATGCCCAGCAGCTCGAACGGGCAGGTTCCGTCCGGAGCGCGCTCCGGTCTTTCTGAATGTTCAAGTGGAATCATTGGGCAGGCCAACTTTCACCGCGGTCGGCGTGGGCACACGACCACCTCACGGGTGCATACGCGCCTCTTCCGAGCATAGTCGCGCCCGCGCGGACGGCCAGGCGGGAACGCGCCGGTCGCTCTGCACGAGTGGCCTCTCCCATGGAGAGGGGCGATAGTCGGAGCAATTCCGATGTTCGCGGGAAAACCGGGAGAGGCGCTGCATGAGGCCTGGAGAATCCGGGAAGCCGGAGCATGAGACCGCAGGATTCGGGCGTTTCGCGGTCCAGGCGCGGCAGATGTCCGGGACGGTGGTCCTGGCGCTCGGCGGCGAACTCGACCACGACACGGCCGAGGCGCTACGTGACGCGCTGACCGGAGGCCTCGAAACCGCCGCGGAGCGTGTCGTCGTCGACTGCACCGATCTGCAGTTCTGTGACTCCACCGGGCTCAACACCCTGTTGAAGGCCCGTCTCGCGGCGAAGGAAGCGGGTGTCGCGATCGAACTCGCCGGGTTGCGGCCGCAGGTGGCGCGGATGTTCGCCATCACCGGAGCCGATTCGGTGTTCCGTATCCACGCGACCCGGGACGAGGCGCTCGCGGACCAGAAGTAGCGGAGGCCGCCATGAGTGAGGGTCCCGGGCCGCAGGGCCAGACAAGGCGCCTCCTGCTGTTCGGCACCAAGGGGGTCGTGGGGCGCTGCCGTGACTTCAGCCGCCAGGCGCTGCTCGACTGGCACTGGCTGCCCGCGGAGACCGACGAACAGGAGGCAGTGGCCGAGGACGTCCTCCTCCTCGTCTCGGAGCTGGTCACCAATGCCTGTCTGCACGCCGACGGGCCCGAGGAACTCGTACTGCACTGCACCGACGAACGTCTGCGGGTCGAGGTCACCGACGGCAACCCGGACCCGCCGCGCCCCCGTCCGCCCAGCAGGGCCTCCCAGCAGGGCGGCCACGGACTCGTCGTCGTCGGAAGGCTCGCCCGGCGCTGGGGTACGAGTCCGCGTGGTGCTGTCGGCAAGGCCGTATGGGTCGAGGTCGAGGTTCCCTCGTTGCCGTGCCACCGCGCCTCCCCGCAGTACCCCTGAACGCGCTGCCCAGTACCCCTGAATCCAGGATCTGCGGCGCCCCTCAATCCGCAGCGCCGAGGCCGGAACGCCGACGGGAAGCCGGCGCCGACAGGAGTGGGAGGGCCTCCGGAGCGGCGGCGACGGATCGTTGAGTCCGTGGCGACGGACCGTCCCGTCCGTGACGGATCGTTCAGTCCCTGGGGTCGTCCACCAGACCGGCCCGCAGTGTTGCCATGGTGCGGGCGAGCAGCCGGGACACATGCATCTGGGAGACTCCCAGTCGCTCCCCGATCTCCGACTGGGTCAGCTCCTCGCCGAAACGCATCCGCAGGATGGCGCGGTCCCGCTCCGGCAGGGCGGCGATCAGGGGCTTGAGGGACTCGACCGATTCCACGATGTCGAGGGCGCGGTCCTCCCGGCCCAGACGGCGGGCCATCGGACTGAGGTCGTCCTCGTCCTGCATCGGTGTGTCCAGTGAGCGGGCCACATAGCCGTTCGCCGCGCGGCGGCCCTCCGCCGCCTCTGCCGGGCTGATGCCGAGGGTCTCGGCCAGCTCGGCGGTCGTGGGGGCCCGTCCCAGGCGCTGCTCCAGGGAGTCGAACGCCTTTGCAAGGTCGAGCCGGAGTTCCTGCAGTCGGCGCGGCACGCGCACGGCCCAGCTGGTGTCACGGAAGAAACGCTTGATCTCGCCGTGGATGGTGGGGAGCGCGAAGGAGGCGAACTCGGCTCCGTGGTCGGGGTCGTACCGGTTGATGGCCTTGATCAGGCCGATCGTGCCGACCTGGACGATGTCCTCCATCGGCTCGCTGCGCCCCCGGTACTGGGCGGCGGCGTATTTGACGAGGCTCAGGTTGAGCTCGACCAGGGTGTTGCGTACGTACGAGTACTCGGGGCTGCCTTCCTCCACCGCTCGGAGCCGCTCGAAGAGGGTGTCGGACAGCGCCCGCGCGTCCATCTTGCCGATCGTTCTGGGGTCGGGGACCTCCGGGAGGCCTCCGGGGACGGCGGGCCGTGCTCGTCGTGCGACGGATTCGTCGAGGTGGACTGGGCTGGCGGCGCTGGACATCGGATTCCTTCGACGGGGGAAGGGGAGCGGGCCGACGCCGCGTCGCAGCACAGGCCGTCGTGCGAACTCCCTTTCACTGGCCTACCCCGTCCCCGCTGCTTGATGCCTGAAATGTTCCTTTGGTGAATCTTGTGGGCCTGTGTGATATGCGCGGTCACGGGAAGGCGCGGGGATGAGAGCCGCGGATCAGTCCGACCTGACCAAGAGGAGGCGACATGCCGGCCGGCCTCCCCGCCTTCGGGGCCTCCACGTCATGCACCCGGCGATTCGCCCTGTCACCGGAGCCGGGAGCCGTGGCCGCCTGTCGTCGGCACGCACGCGACGTCCTCCGCGAATGGCTGGGAGCCTCGGTGAAGACCCACAGCGTCGTGGTCGAGGACGTCGTACTGCTGGTCTCGGAGCTCGCCACCAACGCCTGCCACTACGGCTCCGGCCCCTGCGAGCTGAGCCTGGGCCGGGCGCCGGGCAGGCTGTGGGTCCAGGTCAGCGACCACAGCCCCGTACCGCCGCGGACGCGCGGTCACCACCGGGCCGCGAAGCCCTCGGGTCATGGCCTGTATCTGGTCGAACGGATCGCCGTGCGCTGGGGCTCGGTGACCCACGGCACGGGTAAGACGGTGTGGTGCGAGATCGCCCTTCCGGTCTGAGACCCGGCCCTGGCCGGCGGCTGCCCGGGGCGCGAGGCCGGCTCTCGGCATGAGGCTGCTCATCGGGTACGGATCTGCACGGCAGCCCGCCCCGCTCCACCGCCCGCACGGCCCGGCGTGTGCCGGAGCATCGTCCGTGTCCGCCCGCCCGCCGCCCTCCGTATGCCGTCCGCGCGCCGCCCCCGCAGGCCGAACCCCCGTCCCCGTACGCGTGCCGAACCCCCGGCCGGTCCGAATGTCAGCCGCAGAACCGCGTGGGACAGTGGAGGAGCAGCAGCCGGGTGTTCCGCCCCCCGGCGATCCCGGTTGCCCGCGGCCCGCTGCAGCGGGGCTCGCACCGCAGCGGGACTCGCGCAGGACACGACCGCGCAGGTCGCCCGCAGCGCGGGAACCCCCGCCCCCACCCCGTCCGCAGGCACCACAGCTCGAGGTCAGCGATGGACACACCGACCCCCGGCGACCCACAGGCCCCCAGGCCTCCGGCCGTGCTGAGCGAGGAGGAACTGAGGCGGCTGCTGGCCGGACTGATCGCGGTGCGCGACGGGGACTTCTCGACCCGCCTCCCCGGCGACACCGAAGGCCTCATGGGCGAGATCGCCTCGATCTACAACGGCATGGTGGACCAGCTCGCGCTGGTCACCTCCGAGGTCACCAGGGTCGCCACCGAAGTCGGTGGTCAGGGCCTGCTGGGCGGTCACGCCCGGGTGCCGCGCCTCAGCGGTGTGTGGAAGGAACTCGCCGTCGGCGTCAACACGATGGCCGACAACCTCACCTCCCAGGTGCGTTCCATCGCCCAGGTCGCGACGGCGGTCGCCCGGGGTGACCTCACCCAGATGATCCGCGTCGACGCGCGCGGCGAGATCCTGGAGCTCAAGGAGACCATCAACACCATGGTGGAGCGGCTCTCCTCCTTCGCCGAGGAGGTGACCCGGGTCGCCCGCGAGGTCGGCACGGAGGGCAACCTCGGTGGCCAGGCCACCGTGCGTGGTGTCTCCGGCACCTGGAAGGACCTCACCGACAACGTCAACTCGATGGCCAACAACCTGACCAACCAGGTGCGCAACATCGCCCAGGTGACCACGGCCGTCGCCCGCGGCGACCTCACCCGGAAGATAGACGTAGACGCGCGCGGCGAGATCCTGGAGCTCAAGACCACCATCAACACCATGGTCGAGCAGCTCTCCTCGTTCGCGGCCGAGGTGACCCGCGTCGCCCGTGAGGTCGGCAAGGAGGGCCGGCTGGGAGGCCAGGCCGAGGTCGAAGGAGTCTCGGGCACCTGGAAGCGCCTGACCGAGAACGTCAACGAACTCGCCGGGAACCTCACCCGGCAGGTCCGGGCCATCGCCGAGGTGACGAGCGCGGTGGCACAGGGCGACCTCACCCGGTCCATCGCCGTCGAGGCCCCCGGCGAGGTCGGTGAGCTCAGGGACAACATCAATGCCATGGTCGAGTCGCTGCGCCGCACCACCCGCGCCAACGAGGAGCAGGACTGGCTCAAGACCAACCTGGCGCGCATCTCCGGGCTCATGCAGGGCACCCGGGACGCCATCGCCGTCGCCGAACTGATCATGAACGAGGTGCCGCCGCTGGTCTCCGCGCAGTACGGCGCGTTCTATCTGACCGAGGAGACCCCGGACGGCACCGAGCTCGTCATGATCAGCTCCTACGGAGCACCCGACGGAAACCCCCGCCGCTTCCGGCTCGGCCAGTCACTCGTGGGCCAGACCGCGGTCAGCAGGCGCACCATCATGGTGGAGCAGCTGCCGCCTGGCTACGCGACCATATCCACGGGGGTCGGCTCGGCCGACCCCACCGCCCTGATCGTGCTTCCCATCCTCGTCGAGGACCAGACCCTCGGAGCCATCGAACTGGCCTCGTTGCACCCGTTCACCCGCATCCACCGCGACTTCCTCGACCAGTTCATCGAGACGGTCGGGGTCAACGTCAATTCGCTGATAGCCAATGCCCGTACCGATGTCCTCCTCGACCGGTCCCAGCGGCTCACGGCCGAACTGAGCGCCCGCCAGGAGGAACTGCAGCGCTCCAACGCGGAACTCGAGGAGAAGGCGGCACTCCTCGCGGACCGCAACCGGGACATCGAACGCAAGAACCTGGAGATCGAGCAGGCCCGCCAGGAGCTCGAGGCCCGGGCACAGCAGCTCTCCCGCACCTCCATGTACAAGTCGGAGTTCCTGGCCAACATGAGCCACGAGCTCCGTACGCCCCTCAACAGCCTGCTGATCCTGGCCCAGTTGCTCGCCCAGAACCCCGAGGGCAACCTGACCGACAAGCAGGTCGACTACGCCGAAGTGATCCACTCCGCCGGATCCGACCTGCTCCAGCTGATCAACGACATCCTCGACCTGTCCAAGGTCGAGGCGGGGAAGATGGACATCCGCCCGGAGACCTTCCGGCTGCGGCAGCTGCTGGAGTACGTGGAGGCCACCTTCCGGCCCGTGGCGGAGGAGCGCGACCTGCAGTTCACGGTGGTCACCGGGGATGGTGTCCCCGAGGAACTCACCACGGACGAGGCACGGTTGCGCCAGGTGCTCCGCAACCTCCTGTCCAATGCGCTGAAGTTCACCGAGCACGGCCGGGTCGAACTCCGTGTGGACCATCCCTCCGATCTCGAACTGCCGCAGTCCCTGCGCGACGCTGCTCCCGTGATCGCCTTCCGGGTCGGCGACACGGGCATCGGCATCGCCAAGGAGCACCTCGACACCATCTTCGCCGCCTTCCACCAGGGTGAGGGCAGCACGGCCCGCCGCTACGGAGGCACCGGCCTCGGACTGTCCATCAGCCGCGAGGTGGCCCAACTGCTCGGCGGCGCCATCATCGCCGACAGCACCCCGGGCGAGGGCAGCACCTTCACCCTCTACCTGCCGGTCGGCGGGGCGCCACGGGGCGGCGGCACCTCCGTCGACGACGAACGGTTGCCGGGCGGCGCCACCCGTCACGACGGCGTCGACGGCCGTCCGGGCCGCGTGGTCCTGATCATCGACGACGACACCCGCAACGTCTACGCGCTCACCGAGATCCTCGAAGGGGAGGGGATGCGCGTCCTGCACGCCGACAACGGGCAGGACGGCATCGACGTGCTCAGGGCGCACCCCGAGGTGTCCATGATCCTCATGGACGTGATGATGGCCGGCATGGACGGCTACGAAGCCACCGCGGCCATCCGGAGCATGCCGCGCTACGACCATGTGCCAATCATCGCCGTGACCGCCAAGGCGATGCCCGGAGACCGTGCGAAGGCCCTCCGGGCCGGTGCCAACGACTACGTCACCAAACCCGTCGACGCACTGGACCTGCTCGCCCGGATCGACAGCTGGCCGGCCCCCTGAGCGGTCGTGTCGCCGCAGAACCGCAGGGACCGGTGCGTCCGCCGACGGGCCACTCGTGCTGCCGGCCCCGTATCCGCAACATATCGCGCGGGCCGGACCGTCAGCAGACGCGGACGACCACCAGGCTCGTGTCGTCGTCCGTGTCCCCCGTCACCGACCCCAGGAGCCGGTCCGCCTGTTCGTCGACCTCCGCCCCGCCGAGCCGTTCCACCGCCCGCAGCAGGATCGTGAGACTTTCGTCGATCCCCGTGTACCGCCGCTCGACCAGGCCGTCCGTGTACATCATGAGGGTGTCGCCCGGCTCCAGCGGCGTCACCGTGTCGTCGTACCCGGCCTCGGGAGCCGCGCCGAGCAGCATGTTCCGAGGCGGATCCAGCAGCCTCGCCCCGCCCTCGCGGAGCAGCAGCAGCGGCAGGTGCCCGGCGCTCGACCACTCCAGGGAGCGCGTTCCCGGGTCGTAGAGCGCGCACACCGCCGTCGCGGTGGGATGTCCCGGTGCGTGCAGGGTGACCTCGTTCAACCAGGTCATCAGTCTGCCGGGGGAGTGGCCGGTGTACGCCAGTCCGCGCAGGGCGTTGCGCAGCGCCACCATGCTGGTCGCGGCGTCGATGCCGTGCCCGGCGATGTCCCCCACCGCCATCAGGACCCGGCCGCCGGGCAGCGGCAGCACGTCGTACCAGTCGCCGCCCACACGGTACTCCTCGGCAGCGGGCCGGTACCGGGCCGCCACCTGCAGGCCGGGCAGCTTCTCCAGTGCGGGGACCTCGGGCACGATCGCCTTCTGCAGCTGGAGGACCAGGCCGTGCCGCACGGCTGCCTTCTCCTGGACGGTGGTCAACTGGTCGAACGTCGCGTGCAGGGCCACCTCGGTGTGGTGCTGGGCGGAGACGTCCTGGAAGACACCGGTGACACCGGTCAGCACCCCACCCGTCTGCAGGGGCTCCGCCGCGATCCGGACATGGCGCAGACCGCCGTCGTCCCGGACCACCCGCACCACCGTCTGGGCACCCTCCAGCCGCTCGGTGACGGTCGTCAGCAGACGGGCCAGAGCGCCGGTGTCCTCGGAGTGCAGTCTCGGTCCCAGCAGCCGCAGCGGCACCGGGCGCGATCCGGCGGGAAGGCCGAGGACGCGGAACGCCTGGTCGCTCCACTGCGACTCGCCGGTGGTCAGATCGTCCTCGAACGACGCCAGTCCTTCCATCCGGCCCAGGGCCCGCATCGTCGCCAGGGCCGGGTCGGTGCTGGTGTGCCACAGCACCACCGTGCGGCCCGTGGGCCCCAGCGGCAGGACCCTGACGTCCAGCAGCGGGTCGCGCGCACCGGCAGTCCCGGGGCGGGGCAGCATCCCGGCGCTGCGCTGCGGCGCCGCGTCCGCCCGCGCCCGCCGCACCATGTCCAGGAGATCCCCGTACAGCGAGGGGAACACCTCGGCCAGCGGCCGGCCGACCGGGCGCAGCACTCCACGGAAGTGGTCCATGGCCGGCCCGTTCAGGTGCTCGACGTGCGGTCCGGCACCTTCCTCGTCGACGGTGAGGGTCATCGCCGGGTCGACCAGCAGGTCCAGCAGGGCCGCGACGACGTCCGGCGCAGGCTCGTCGGTGCCGCCCAGGTCGAGGATGCGCGCCGCGGGCTCGGCCAGACCCAGCAGCGCACGGCGCGTCCGATCGTCGAACTCCACCGGTCCCGGCCACGCCGCGAGTGCCAGGCCGCACACCCGGCCGTGCCGGCGCAGGGGCAGCAGGGCGCGCCCCGAGTCGCGCGCCGGGCCCGGCAGCCGTTCTCCGGGCTCCGGTCCGTCGGTGAGCCAGTGGGGGAGACCGCCGGTCACGGCGCGGTGCAGGGTGCCGCCCGTCTCGGGAGGCACCCACCGCCAGTGGGAAGCCTCCAGCGTGTTCACTCCCGCGTGCCCGGCCAGCTCCAGGCAGCCCGTCGCGCTGCACCGCCACAGCCAGAGTGCTTCCGCCCCGAGCGGGCGCAGCCCACCGTCCAGCAGCGACCGGGCGACTTCGCCGAGCGTGTCGGCGGTCTCCGCCTCTGCGGTCGCCCGGCGCGCCCGCCTTGCGTCCTGGGCGTGAGCGCCGTCCGCTCCGCCGGTGAGGGCCGGTTCGGCGATCACCGTCCCGGAGGCGGCGTTCACGATGTCGGCCGCAAGGTCCTCGGCGGGCAGCCCCGTGGATTCGGCGAGCCGTCCGAGATGGGCGAGTGCCTCGGGCGGTGTGACCGCCAGCTGGGCGGACAGGATCCCGCAGGCCAGATCCAGCAGATGGCGGCGTCCCCGGTCGGTGCGGAGCGCCGCGACCTCGTCCATGAGGTCCTCGACCGCCCGGGACAGCTCCTGCTCACCGCGGGACGGGTTCCTGCCGTCGTGGGAGAACGCCCCGTCCTCCCACGGGGGTCCCTCGTCGGACTGGCTCATGACGGCTCCGTTCGAGGAGGCCATGGGACTGGGATCGGGATCGACGGGTGGGGATGAAACGGAGTCTACTAGGGCGTTCCGGGCGTGTCGGTCCGGGGTAACCGGAGGGTAGGAGCCACCGGAATCTTCCGGAGGGCAGTAGAGGAAGGTTGAGCCATGTCCGTCCCCGTCCCGCCGGACCCGGACGTGTCACCCGTCCCCAGGCCGGGCCCGGTGCCCGACGATCCGGCCCCAGAACCTCGCCCGGGGCCGCGCCCGGACCCGCATCCGGATCCCGGCCCCGAGCCTCGTCCCCGCCCCGGACCCCCGCGTCCACCGGACGCGGCGGTGCCCCGCTGAATCACTGATCCGGCTGACGAGACGCGACGGCCCGCTGAGGTCGCCCGCCTGCGACGCCGCGGCCGGCGGGGTGCTCTGTCCACCCGGGTGCGGCTGTCGGGGCTGTGCGGCGCTCCTGGTGTCGTGAATGCTCACGCGGAGCGGTTTGCCGTCGGGACGGGGCCCGGCGGCGGAAGGGCGCACGCCGTGGTGAGGCACACGCGCTGTCGGTTTGGTGCACGCCGTTGGCAAGGCGCACGCCGTCGGTCCGCGGGTTGCGCGTACCGCACCCGGAAAAGCCGGCGTCATCGCACCATCGGACCCGGAGCAGACCGTGTCACCCGACTGGGAACGGCGGACGTCATCGACCGGAAAAGGCCGGCGTCACCCGGCTTCCGGACCTCCGGAAGCCGGGTGACGCCTGTGTGCCTTCGCCGGCGCGGGCCTCAGGCGCCGCGCGTCGGGCCGGAGCCGCCGGACGGACCCCTGCCCGAGGCGCCACCGGGGCGTGCCCTGTCGTAGAGGCGCCGCAGTTCCTCCGCCTTGCGACGCAGTCGGGCGCGGTGCTCGGGGTCCTTCGAGCGCTCGGCGCTGCGGGTGAGCTGTTCGGCCATTTCGCGGATCTGCTCCGTGGTCCTGGCCGGCCGGTCCATGCTCGTCATGCCCGCTCCTTTGCTGTGGTGCCCCCGGGTTTCTGTCAGGCAAGCACGACGGTGTCACACGCGCATCACCTGCGGTGACGGTGTGTGATATTTCTGGCCAAAGGGGTGTGGTTCATTCGGGTGAGCAGGCCGTCCCGCCCTGACGGCCCAGCCGCGGCGGCCGTTACGCGGCCGCGCTGCGGGGAACCCGTGGTTCATGGCAGTGCAGCGCACCATCGTTCCCCGGCCGTACTGGATGGACGAGACCCCCGGCGACGGCAGTCCGCCACCGGACGGCGACGTCACGGCCGACGTCGCGGTCGTCGGCGGCGGAATCGCGGGCCTGTGCGCGGCCTTCGAACTCGTCCGCGCGGGACGCGATGTGGTGCTCCTCGAAGCGGGCCGCATCGCCTCCGCGGTCAGCGGCCGGACCACCGCCAAACTGACCTCCCTGCACGGGCTGCACTACGCGCGCCACCGCCGGGAGCACGGCGCGTCCAGCGCGGAGCGGTACGCCGGCTCCCAGCAGGACGCGCTGGCCCATGTTGCCACGCTGTGCGTCGAGTTCGGCATCGACGCCGACCTCGAGCGGGTCCCCGCGTACACCTACTGCCTGACGCCGGAGCGGGTTCCCGAGATCGAGGAGGAGGCGGACGCGGCACGCGAGGCCGGGCTCGCGGCCTCCCTGGTCACGGAGACGGACCTGCCGTTCGCCGTCGAGGCCGCGGTGCGGGTCGAGGACCAGCTGCAATTCCACCCGCGCAAGTTCCTGCTGGGTCTCGCCGACGCGTACCGGGCGCGAGGCGGCCGTCTCCACGAAGGGACCCGAGCCACCGGCCTGCACGACGGAGCCACGTGCCGGCTGACCACCGCGACCGGGGCGACCGTACGCGCCCGGGACGTCGTCGTCGCCACCCACTGGCCCGTCTTCGACCACACCACGCTCATCACCCGGCTGTCCCCGCGCCGCGACCTGGTCCTCGCCGCCCCCGTCCACGCCGATGCGGCACCGGACGGCATGTACTACACCCCCGAGGACGACGTGCGGTCCCTGCGCACCGCCCCTTACGCGTCCGACGCGCGCCTGCTGATCGTCACCGGGGAGTCGTACCCGCCGGGGGCCGGTGACGTCGCGGAGCGCTACCGGCGGCTCGACGCCTGGGCCCGCGACAGCCTTCCGGGGTTCGCCGAAGCGGACACGGTGTTCCGCTGGTCCGCGCAGGACATCGACTCCAGCGACGGTGTCCCGTTCGTGGGCCATATCGATCCCGGAACCCAGCACGTCTACGTCGCCACCGGCTTCGGCGGCTGGGGCATGAGCAACGGCGTGATGGCGGGCCGCCTCCTGGCCGCCCTCGTCACCGGTGGCCACCGTCCCGAGTGGAGCGAACTGTACGACCCCAGACGCCTGCCCGCACTGCGCGAGACCGCCGGGCTCCTCAAGGACCAGGCAGGTGTCGCGGGCCACTTCGTCGGGGACCGGCTGCATCTGCCCCACCTGCAGGACCCCTCCGAGGTACCGCCGGGCGGCGCAGCGGTCGTCCGGATCGGCGGCAGGCCCCACGCCGTCCACCGGGACGCGTCGGGCGCCGTGTCCGCTCTCTCCGCCCGCTGCACCCACCTGGGCTGTCTGGTCGCCTTCGACGACGTCGAACGCGTCTGGGAATGCCCGTGCCACGGGTCCCGCTTCGCCCTTGACGGCAGTGTGCTCCAGGGCCCGGCGATCCGGCCCCTGGAGCAGTTCGGCACATCCGGCGATGCCGCCGGCCCCGCAGACCCGGACGGTCCCGGTCCCGGTCCTGGCTCCGATGGATCGGTTCCCGGCCCCGGCGACCCCGGTCCTGGTTCCGGCCCCGGCTCCGGCGGTTCCGGCCCCGACACCCCCACCCGGCCGACCGGGCCGCGCACCGGCCGCACGAGCCCGTGCAGACCCGAGGAGCGGTGACCGTCGGGTGCGTGCGGTGCCGCCACAGGACGGGAGACATGCAGCGCCCTGGCCGGGTGCCGCACGCCTCCCGTCTCCCACCTCATGCCGGAGTCCTACTGGGGTACCCCTCACCTCATGCCGGAGTTCCTACTGCGGGTACTCCTCACGCAGGTCGCCCCCGACCGGCTCCGGCGCCTCACGCAGCGCCTTCTCGCTCCGGTCCCTCAGCTGCTCCGCCTCGTACCGCAGCCGGTCGCTCTCCTGCGGATCGGTCGACTGCCGGGCCCGGCGCAGCAGACGCTCGGCCCTGTCACGCATTTCCTCGGCGCGGATCCGGGCATCCTGCTCGGTCATCGTCCCTCCCGTCCCGCTGTCATCTGCCTGCTCAGTCGTCCCAGGTCTTGGGCTGTTTGTGCCGCGCCCGCCGGGTTCCGGAGTTGCCGAAGTCCCGGTGGTCGTGGGGGAGGACGCGGTGGTCGAAATCGTGCTGGGGAACCTCGTGGGGCTCCCGGTACTCACTGATCTCCCGGACCGGTCCCGACTTCGGGATGTGGGGCTGGGTCTCCGGGGGTGGCGGCCCAGGTTCTCGGTCACGTACCCGCATGCCCCACCAGAAGGCCGCGAGGAGGGCCCCCGCGATCGCGATGCCCACCACGAAGAACCACGCGATGTTCGCCAGCACACTGCTGACCGCGAGGTCGGGGGTCAGGGCGCTCATGCCAGTGGTCTCCATATCGCACGCATACCCGTTAAATGGCGAAATGACGCGTGAAATGTGCTCTTGCGGGAACACGCTGTGGGTGTGCCCACGGGAATCCCCGAAGGATGTGACATGCATGAGGATCGCGTTTCTCATGGCCCCCAAGGGCGTGGAGCAGATCGAGCTGACGGAACCGTGGCAGGCCGTGGTGGATGCGGGAGGGGAGCCCGAGCTGATCTCGACCCGCCCTGGGCACGTGCAGGCGTTCCGCCATCTCGACAAGGCGTCCACGTTTCCCGTCGACCGCACCGTCGCCGAGAGCGAGGTGTCGGACTACGAGGGACTCGTGCTGCCCGGCGGGCTCGCCAACCCCGACGCCCTGCGGCAGGACGCCGCCGCCGTGGCCTTCGTGAGGGACTTCTTCGACGCGGGGAAGCCGGTGGCCGCGATCTGTCACGCCCCGTGGACCCTGGTCGAGGCCGATGTCGTACGCGGGCGGACCCTGACCTCGTGGCCCAGCCTGCGGACCGATCTGCGCAACGCGGGAGCCACCTGGACCGACCGGCCGGTGGTGGTCTGCCGCACCCGGGACCCGGTGCTCGTCACCAGCCGGAAACCGGCCGATCTT
Organism: Streptomyces sp. NPDC030222; assembly: GCF_055573115.1. Classification (NCBI taxonomy): domain Bacteria; kingdom Bacillati; phylum Actinomycetota; class Actinomycetes; order Kitasatosporales; family Streptomycetaceae; genus Streptomyces; species Streptomyces sp. NPDC030222. Next base: position 72,873 of record NZ_JBVICA010000004.1, on the reverse strand, counting down.
CCAGCCTTCTGCGAAGCGTTCGTGGCGGAGTTCGGTATCGCCCGGCACCGGGCCGCGGCGGGCCACACAGGGAGGGAGTCCCGGTGAGCGTCCGTCCGGATGCCGGCGCCCCGAATCCCGACGGCACCGAGTCCTACGGCCCCGAGTCCTACGGTCCCGGGTACGGCCCCGAGTCCGACGGCCGGTATCCCGACGGCCCGGAGCCCGTGCCCACGACGCCCGACCCCGTCCCGCGCGATCCGCAGCCCGACGAGGAGCCGCTCCCGGACGAGCCCACGTCGCCGGATCCGACGTCGCCGGATCCGACGTCGCCGGAGCCCGCCCCCGAGACCCAACCCGTACCCGAGACGGAACCCGTTCCCGAGCCACCCGACTGACGCGGCCCGGACCGGCCCGCAGAAGCACGCCGGCCCACGGTGCACGCCACGGGCCGGCGGAACCGGAGAGGGGAGACCATGACTCAGCTCGTCAAGGACGTCATGACACCCGGAGTGGAGACGCTTCCGCCCGAGGCCTCGGTGGTCGAAGCCGCCCGGGTGATGCGCGACCGGGCCATCGGCGACGTCGTGGTGGCCGAGGGCGACCGCATGCTGGGCGTGCTCACGGACAGGGACATCACCGTCCGCTGCATCGCCCAGGGACACGATCCCCACACCGTGCCGGTGCGCGCCATCTGCACCCCCGACGTGCACACCGTCGGCCCGGACGACACCACGTCGCAGGCGGTGCGCATGATGCGCCGTTACGCCGTGCGCCGCCTCCCGGTGATCGACCGCGGCCATATGCTCGGTGTCATCACCCTCGGTGACCTGGCGCTCGCGAAGGACCCGGACTCGGCGCTCGCCGACATCAGCGAGGCCGTGCCCAACAACGCCTGAACCGCGTCCGGCAGGCCCCGCGGGGCCTGCCGGAGAACTCCTACCACCTGCCGCTGCTGCCGGCGCGGCCTCCTACGAGGCCTGCGCCTTGTCGTACACCGCCTTGGCCTCATTGCCGAAGTACGGCCCGTACATCACGCCCGGCAGGAAGACGTAGCCGAAGCTGTTCACCGAGGACTGGAGACCTGTTCCCGTCGCCTCGTCGAACGAGGTGAACCAGGGGCCGCCACTGGATCCGCCGGTCATGTTGCACCTCAGACCGTGGTCCCGGGAGAACAGGAAGTCCTTGAACGAGGTCCCGCTGCAGTAGATCAGCTTCGACCCGTCGTACGGGGCCGCCGCGGGGAATCCGAAGGCGTACATCGCCTGGTTGTAACTGCCGTTGAACTTCAGGCCCTGCGCGCCGACGGCCTCGGAGAGCTTCTTGCCGCCCAGCGGGGCCACCACGGCGGCGCCGACGTCGTAGTTGATGTCCTCGGTCGCCGCCCACTGGTCCGTCGCCAGGGTCTTGGTCGCCGACCATGTTCCGTACGGGGTCTGGCCGTCCTTGTAGCCGGGGACGAAGACCCAGTTGGTGTGCCAGCTGCCCTGGTACTTGACGCAGTGTCCGGCGGTGACGACCGTGCTGCCGTTGGCGCTGGTGACCGAGTTGCCGGAGCACGAGGCCGTGCGGCCCTGGAAGGTGAAGAAGACCCGGCCCGACGTGGCGACCACGGAACCGCCACCGGTCCACTGCCCGCCGGCCTGCGGGAAGGCGGTCGGCCCTGCGGACCCGGTCTGCGACGCGGTCGGCGCGACGACGGTCTCCGCGCCGGCCCGGCGCGGGGCCTTCAGTGCGCCGGCGCTCACGGCGGGCAGGTCGAGCGGGGTGGCGCTCCTCATCCGCTCGGCGGTCCAGAAGGTCTGGGCCCGGTGCTGTTCCGCGGCGGATGCGGTGCGCGAAGCGGGAGCCGGTGCGGGGGTCGCGGCGCCGGCCGTGCCGGCCTGCACACCTCCCGCGAGCAGTGCCGTGGCGGCGAACAGGGCTCCGGTCACGGCACGCTGATGACGTATCACGCGATGCTCCTTCTGCCGAGTCCATGCGCACACGGGCGCACGAACGGGTGGGGGGCGAGCGGTGCGGATCGACGTGCGTGCAGCAGGGTGCCATGAACCACGTGAATTGTCAGGAGCGCTTCAAGGCGAAATCGATGCAGTGTCAGGCCTTGTGTGCCTGTCGTGCGGTCCGGGTGACGGGCGTGTGTGTTCAGGTCCGGTCGGTTCCGCTTCCGGGCCCGGGCGGTTCCGTGGCGGCAGGATCCAGGATCCGGGTGAGGAAGTTCCGCGTCCGCTCCTGCTGTGGGCTGCCCACGACCCGCTCGGCGGGCCCCTCCTCGACGATCCGGCCGCCGTCCATGAAGACCACCCGGTCGGCGACCTCCCGGGCGAAGCTCATCTCATGGGTGACGACCATCATCGTCATGCCCTCCGCAGCCAGCATCCGCATGACGGAGAGCACCTCGCCCACCAGTTCCGGATCGAGGGCCGAGGTCGGCTCGTCGAAGAGCATCACCTCGGGCCCCATGGCGAGCGCACGGGCGATCGCCACCCGCTGCTGCTGCCCACCGGACAGCTGCGCGGGGTAGGCGTCGGCTTTGTCGGACAGGCCGACGCGTTCCAGGTTCTCGCGAGCCACGGCCGCGGCCTCCTCCGTACTGCGCCGTAGCACCCGCCGCTGCGGGAGGGTGAGGTTGCCGGTCACCGTCACGTGCGGAAACAGGTTGAACTGCTGGAAGACCATGCCGATCCGGCGGCGGACGGCGTCGATGTCCACGTCGGGGTCGGTCAGCTCGGTCCCCCCGACGAAGACCCGGCCCTCCGTCGGTTCCTCCAGCAGATTGACGCACCGCAGCAGTGTCGACTTGCCGGACCCCGACGGCCCGATGACGCACACCACCTCGCCGCCCGCCACGTCCAGGTCGATGCCGCGCAGGACCTCGTGGTCCCCGAACGACTTGCGCAGGCCCCGGATCACGATCTCGGTCCGCCCCGACCGGGCTCCCGTCCCCACCTTCCCCACCGTCCCCGAGTCGTCGTGCGGCATTCCCGTCCTCTCACTTGGCCCGTTCGCCTCGTGCCTCGAGCCGGCGAACCACGAAGCTCAGGGGCACCGTCACGAGGAGGTAGCAGAGTCCGGCGACGAGGATCGGCGTGGAGTTCGCCGTCTGGCTGGCGAGGTCCCTGCCGAACTTGGTCAGCTCCCGCTCGTTCAGCGTCACGCCGAGGAACAGCACCAGCGAGGAGTCCTTGAACAGCAGCACCAACTCGTTGGTCAGCGGCGGGATGACGATACGGAACGCCTGCGGGATGACCACCGACACCATCGCCCGGCCGTGCGAGAACCCCAGGGAGCGCGCCGCCTCCATCTGGCCCTTGGGCACGGCCTGGATCCCCGCCCGGATGGTCTCCGCCATGTACGCGGCGGCGACCAGTCCCAGACCGAGCGCCACCTTTCCGTACGTACCGCCGGGGATCTCCGTGCCCGGGAACGCCAAGGGCACGGCCACCCCGACGAAAATGAAGATCAGCAGGGCGGGCAGGCCACGGAACACCTCGATGTAGACGCTCGCCACCCAGCGGTAGGGGCCCACGGACGACAGCCTCATCAGCGCGATGACGAGGCCCAGCACCAGTCCGAAGAGGAACCCCGAGACCGTGTACACCACCGTGTTGCGCAGCGCGATCGTGATGATGTCGGGGAAGAGGCGACCCGCGAGGTCCTGCTGGGCGAACTGGTTCTGCAGCCTGCCCCAGTCGGCGTTGACGGCGATCAGCACCACGACCGCGAGGAACACGGCGTACTGGAGGCCCTGCGAGACACGGCGCCGCTGCCGCCGTGTGAGACGAGAGGTCACGAGGTGCCCTGGGGCAGCGGCCCGATCCACTGCTCGTAAAACTTGTCGTACGTGCCGTCGGCCTTCGCGTCGGTGATCGCCTTGTCGATCGCCGCTCGCAGCTTGTCATTGCCCTTCTTCACCGAGAAGCCGTACTGCTCACCGGTCTCGATGTTCTGGCCGAGGGTGAACGCGTCGGCGTTGGCCTTGTCCTTGAGCCAGCCCTGTACGACCGGATAGTCGATGACGACCGCGTCGACCTGGCCGGTACGCAGTCCGTTCAGCACGGCGTCGGAACTCTCGAACGCCACCGGGTCGAAGCCCTGCGACTTGGCGTAGCTCTCCCCGGTGGTGCCCGCCTGTGCGCCCAGCTTCTTCTTCCCCGACTCCACTTCGGCGAGGCTGGTCACCGTGCTGGCCTTGGTCGCCAGCAGCGCCTGGGTCGCGTCGAAGTACGGAATCGAGAAGTCGACGTTCTTCTTCCGTTCGTCGGTGATCGTCATGCCCGCAGCGGCGAGATCGCATTCGCCGGAGTTCAGGAAGGCGCCCGTCTTGAAGTTCTCGAACGGAGTGTCGAGGATCTTCTGTTCGACACCGAGGTTCTTCGCCACCAGGTCGATCAGCGCCACGTCGAATCCGACGACCTTGCCGCCCTGCTCGAACTGGAACGGCGGATACGGCAGATGCGTGCATGTGGTCAGCTTGCCCTTCTCGACCACAGGCACCCCGCCCGCGGCCTCGCCGGGCCCGTCACCGCCGGAGGAACATCCCGCCGCCAGCAGCAGTCCCACCACCCCGGCACAGGCGCTGACCAGGGTACGTGTGCGCTGGACTCGCCGGCCTCCCGAAGTGGGCACGTTGCACCTCCATGAGCACGATGGCCGCGACGCAGGGCATGGCCGTCGGCCGTGGACGTACTCACCGTTCCCCGAAGTCCCTGGGCTCACGCCTCCGTCTGCGTCCCCTCCGTCACTCCTTTGCCGCGGGCGCCGTGCGTACCCGGCCGGTGCGTGCCGTCAGGGAGCACTCCTCGGACGACTCCGCGCCGTCACCGCCCTCGCCGGGTACGCGACCGTCGCCGGGTCGGCCGGGAGGAACGCCGGGCGAGCGGCCCGGCGCCGACCGCGCCGGACGGGCCGGCGGCGGTCGTTCGCGACGCCGCCCTGGAAGCCGTCACCGACGAGAACCACGCCTGGGTGTGACGGCATGCAGACGGGAACCGCGGCCGACCGTCTGACCGCACGCAGCCACGTCGTGGTCGTGCGAGGCGATCAATGCGAGACGATCAACCTGTGCGTCAGTCGGTCACCGTGCTCGGGCTGGTTGCCGGGCTCTCGGTGGTCACGGAGTTCTGCTCGGCGGCTGGTTGCTCAGTGGTCACGGAGTTCTGCTCAGTGGAAGGTTGCTCCGTGGTCACCGTGTTCTGCTCGGTGGTTACCGTGTCCTGTTCGACGGCCGAGCTGTCATTGGTCACCGGCGCGTCGTTGACCACGTTGTTCGGCTCCGTCGCCGGGTTCTCCTCGGTGGCCGGCAGCCTCTGGTCGATGGCCGGGCTCTCGTTGGTCACCGTGTTCGGGTCGGTGACCGGGCTTTCTTTGGTCACCGTCGGGTCATTGGTCACGGTGTTGGGGTCGGTGACCGGCTTCTCCTTGATCACCGGCAGCTTCTCCTTGACGGTGTTGGGGTCGGTCACCGGTTTCTTGTTGATCACCAGTGGCTTCTCTTTGATCACCGTCTTGTGCTTGGTCAGCGGCTTCTTGAAGATCACGTGCTTCTCATGGATCACGTACTTCTTGTGGATCACCGCCTTGCAGAACACGTGCCCCCTGACCCATTTCTTCTCCCAGTGGCCCTTGACCCACCTCTTCTCCCAATGGGCCTTCACCCACTTCCACGACCATTGACCGTGGTGCCACCTCTTCTCCCAGTGGCCCTTGATCCACCTCTTCTCCCAGTGGCCCTTCACCCATTTCTTCACCCAGTGACCCTTTCCCCAGGTGCACCTCTCATGGGAGTCCGGCACTGCGGAAACCGTGGTGGTGACCTGGGGAGAGGGAGCTGCGGTGGCCGCGCCCGAAGTGCTCATGACGATTCCGCCAGTCGCGACGGTGCTCGCGGCGCCGACCGCGATCGCGCGGCGTATCCGGTCCCTCCGCTGCATGATGTGCCTCTTCTGCCGTGCTCCGATACTCACGGGGCGCACCCGGCCGTGGAAGGCTCCGCCGAGCTGCTCCCCACACGTTCATTATCACTGTATAAGAGAGAAATTGCCCCATAGGAAGCGGAGTCCGACATCGACGAATTCGCCGGACCCGGGCGATGAACAGTCCGTGCGTACGGTAAAGCAATGCGTGACCGGCGTGGGGGCGGCATCCCTCGCTTGCATCCAGGGGGTGGGCGGGAGGCTTCGTGCGGTCATGGCGGGGGAGCCCACGGGTTGGATCGGCCTTGTCCGCGATGTGGACCGATTTTCCGTCAGGTACCGAAAATCCAAGATCAACCCACGTGTTACCAGGGAGAATGACGAAGAGTGGGCCATCTCACGGCTTGCTACTCGGAGGTTCGCCTTTGTCACACCCCGGGGCCCCGTACACTCTCTGCCGCTCCCCAGCGGCCGCCGGGAAGCGGCAGACAACCGTCCTGGAAGGGCCCAATCCGTCGTGAGTTACCTGCACACCGACGCGCCGATCTACGCCTCCCTCATCGAGGAGCGCGGCGACGTCCCCGCCGAAGTGCGCCGGATCGCCGAGCAGACGCTGCGTGAGGTGGACCGCGCCATGGACTTCGGTGACGTGCGCGCTGCGGCGAACTACCGCTAGTCAGCCGCGTCATGGACCCCGGGCCTCGGCCCGGGGTCCGTGCGCCCGCCGGGATCGGACCTCGCTGCAACGGCCGAGCTTCCTGGGGCGGCTGCGCGGCATCACGTCCGAACGGGCGCCCCGGCGCGTTCTGTTGGCCCGTCGGCCGCGCTCGAAGCAATGGGTGCGACCGGCGACGGTGAACCCTCGCCGCTCGTACCGAGTGCGAGGCCGTTCCCCGACCTCCGCCGTGACAGAGCGTGCACTGCAGGCCCGCCCCTCCCTCGACGCCGTCCTTCAGCCGACGGGAACGCCGTTGCGTCGGGCTTCTGGGCGACCGCGGTGACGGCGACCGCGGCCCGGGCGGTTCCCTCGGTGGTCGAGCCGCTGAGCCGCCCGCGTGGATGACGAAGCGGCGCCCGGTGCGATAGCTCAACAGGTGCATCGGGCCGCCCTGCTTGCGTACCCGGGCCATGTCCGGCTCGGACACCGGCCGTTCACCGAGCATGCGTTTGACATCCCTGGAAGGCACGGCACTTCGGCAGGCGGGTTCACGTCAGCGGCCGCCGCGAGCTCAGTTGCGCCGCTGTGCCGGCGCTGCGGCCCGGCGGCTCCCAGGTCCAGGTACGGCTGTGGTCGAAGCCGGCCTCCCGTACCGCCGTCGTGAGTGCCGGCAGACCGCCGGGCAGCCACCGTTCGTGGGCGGAGAGCACCAGCCGACCCCCGGGAAGCAGCACGCGGTGGACCTCGGTCGGTCCGGCTGGGACATCGGGCCAGACCTGGACACCGTTGACGCAGATCACGACATCGACCGATGCGGTGGCCTGCCCCGTACGCCCCGCGGTGCCGGCGACCGGTCGCACCCGGCCGCGGGCGATCGGTCCGGCGCACCGGCGGCGGCACATGGTGAGCATGACCTCCGAGGGGTCGACCCCGCTCACCGAGGCCGACCGCTCCGCGGCCGCCTGCAGACCGACGCCCGGTCCGGGGCCGACCACGAGCACCACGTCGCGGGCCGTCGGCGCGGCGACCTCGACCGCCCTCCGCTCGGTGGCGGCATTGCCGTGAGCCATCAGCCGCCCGCCGAGCCGGCCGAGCAGTCCGCTGGGGCGGCCGAGGCCCTTCGACAGGATCAGCTCCGAGAGGCGCCTCACCTCTGCGTCGAAGCACGCCTGCCTGCCGTATGCCGTATGCCGCGCGGCGCGGCCGGGGCTCGGCACTGCGCTGATCGGGCGCTTTAACGGGGGGAGCGGTGCCCGGCCTGGCCGATACGGGTAGAGCCGCGCGCATGACAGGTATCGAGCTCAGCAGCACCGCGTTCGGCGACCACCAGCCGATCCCGCGCCGCCACAGCAAGGAGGGAGACGACGTCTCGCCGCCCCTGACCTGGTCGGCGCCGCCGGAGGGCACCACGGAACTCGTGCTGGTGTGCGAGGACCCGGACGCCCCCGGCGGGACCTTCCTGCACTGGCTGGTCTCCGGCATCGATCCGGGAACCCCCGGTGTCGAAGAGGGTACGACGCCTGCCGGTGGTCAGGAATGGCCCAACGGCTTCGGAAGCGTGGGCTGGGGCGGTCCGATGCCGCCGCCCGGGCACGGTCCCCATCGCTACTTCTTCCGGCTGTGGGCCCTGTCGGAACCGCTCTCCCTGCACGGCAGGCCGACGGCGGACTCGGTCCACCGGGCCGTCGCGGGGCGGGACCTGGCGACCGGCGCGCTCGTCGGCACCTACCAGCGCTGAGCGCCGGCCATCCACCGGGGCCCGGAGGCCCTGAGGTACCCGCCCTCGTGCAACGGGGGCGGGACCCTACGACGCGGTCCGGTGCGCCGACAGCCCGTCACGGCGCGGCGCCCGCCGGTTCTTCGGCGAGCGCCGCGTCCGGCGGCGTGCCGGACCACGGGTCGCGAGGGCCGGCCGTCCGGCCCCGGCGGTACGACCGGCGAGGCACGCGGAGCGTTCGCGTCACGTGCCGTCGGCGCCTCCGGCCCGCGGGCGCCTCCCTGCCGACGGCTCGGCGGGCGACTCGCGGGTCAGGGACCTCGATCAGCGGCGTTCCAGTACGCCGCGTACGAACGCCGCCTGGCCCGCGTGCTGGAGATCGTCGGAGATGACGCTCACCAGCCGCACGCCCAGGGTCACCGGTGGCGTCCACGAGTCGTCGACGATCCGGTTCAGCGCCGTGCTCTTGAGGTTCCCGACGAAAGCCGTCGTCTCCTCGTGGACCGCGTCGAAGTATCCGAGGAGCAGGCCGGGCGACTCGACGCGGACCGCCGCCGCTTGCTCGGCGGAGTGGCCGTAACCGGTCGCCGCCGGTGCGAACGGAAGCCCCAAACGGTCCGCCCAGCCCTGGGAGAGCCACACCTGCTCCCGGTCGGCGACGTCGGACACGTGGTCGTCCTGGATCCGGGTGAGGTGCCACACCAGCCAGGCGATGGAGTTGGCGCCGGGATCGAGCCGGGCGTGGAGGGCCTCCGTGCCGAGTCCTTCGACCGTCTCGTGCACCACCTCGTGGACCCGGCCGAAGGCGTCGGCGAGCAACTCTGCGGCGTTCATGCACCGAGTGAACCGTGGCCTTCGCCGAACCGTCGGCCGACACGCCCGGTCCCGAATGCAGGCGGCGGCTGGACCGCGACCTGGGGCGGCCGGGTCGGCGACCGGCGTCGGCAGCCGCGTGACGCGCGAACGCGTGCCGGGCGCGGTCAGCCCGGTGACCGCAGCCGGTCCAGCTCGTCGCCGATGGCCTTCCGCAGCGCGTCGTGGCGCGGGCCGAGCGCAGACCCCGGATCGCTCCAGTTGGCGCGTGGATACAGCCATACCGGCAGGCCCACCCGGTCGGCCGGCTCCCACTCGTATCTCGGCCAGACGTGTGCGTGCAGGAAGGCGTCGGCGTTTCCGAGGATCTCCAGATTCACCCGCCGGAAGGCCGGGTCCAGTCGGCGGCAGGCGCGCTCGACCGCTTCCCCGAGCCGGTCCATGTCGCTCAGGAAGGCGAGACGCCTGGACCGGGGCAGGTCCGTCAGAGTCCGCACATCCGGGTCGTCGGCCAGCAGGACCGAATAGCCCGGCAGGAACTGGACGTCCCCCACCACGGCGAACCCCGCCTTCATCCGCCGCAGCACGGTGGGGTTCTCGCCGCGCAGGGCACTGCCGATGCGGTCCTTCTGCCAAGCACTGGTCATGTCCGGAACATACAAGGAAGATCATCCGCTTGAGGATGCGGTACATGTATGCACATCGGGCATGGCGTACGGACTCGCGTCTTCGATCGGGAGGAGTTCACGGGGCCGCGGGGAAGGGCCGGAAACCGGCTACTGGCGCCTCGGCTTGCTGAACACGCTGACCGGCCGCTGCTGACGCTCCCCGTCCACGACGATGTCGACGGACTCGTTGTAGAACGCCACCAGGCCCTTGATGATCTGCACGGCCGGCAGCGGGTCGGGATAGCTCCATGCGATGTCGCGCCGCAGATCGCCGCCGCCCGCCCATGACCAGTACTCGTCCGCGACGCCCTTGTACGGGCAACGCGTGCGCGCGGTGAGCGGGGTGAACAGGTCCAGACGGACGTCCTCGCGCGGGAAGTAGTAACGAACGGGCAGATCGGTCTCGAACAGCAGCACGGGACGCTGTGAGTCCGCGACGGTGGTGCCCTCGATCTCGACCCGGACGTGCCGGGTGCTGGGCAGCGCGTCCACCCGTTTGTGAGGGTCACGCGGGTGGACGAAGATCTCCTCGTCCTCTTCGTACCAGTGGTCCAGCACCTCGGGGCCGAACCACTCGAAGCAGATGTGACCGGTCAGATCCGGGCCCGGACAGACCCAGGCGGCCGACCGGACGAGCTGGTCGCCGACCACCAGGTCGTAGAACACCGTCGCGCCCTGGTGACGCCCGGCCGCGGGCCGCTCGGCAGGGCGCAGGAGGTCCATCCGGACGTCCTCGGCGGGGAATGCGTACAGCGGCACGGGCCGGCCGGGTTCCCACACGAGAACCGGGCGACGGCTGTCGACCACCGTCACATCGCCCTTCGTTCCGCGTACCCAGCGTTCGCTGGGCTCCCACATCGTCGCGTCGGACGGATCGGGGGGACGTCGGAAGACGGGAGCGGCTGCCGGGTTCCCACGGGGTGTGCTCATGAGTCACTCCTCCTCCCGCGTCGTCACGCGCGGGGAACGGCGGGCGGAAACGTGCGGCCACGGGAGAACGGATCCCGACTCCACCCTGCTCGGCATCGCCGCTCCCCGCAACGCACTTGCCGTGTTCATGGACGACGGGCCTCCCGGGTGCGGGTGCAGCCGCGAACGACACGGGGAACGGGCCGACGGATACGGGTGTGTACTGGAAGGAGAGTCCGGGAGGCGGCCTGATGGGACGGATCCTCAGGGCGCGGAACGCGCCGGTGCTCATCGGAGCGCTGGTCCTGGCCGTGGCACTGGTCGCGGCGGGACTGTACTGGTTCCAGCCCTGGAAGCTGTGGGTGGACGAGACCGTACGGGAATCAGCACCCGCGGTGGGTGCCGGCGCCACGACGCTGGCCACGGGAAACCTGATCAGCCAGGAGCACAAGACGTCCGGCACCGTGAAGATCGTCCGCGCGGCCGATGGCACGCGCGTGGTGCGGCTGGAGAACCTCGACACCAGCAACGGTCCGGACCTGCACGTCTGGCTTACCGACGCGCCCGTTCTGGAGGGCAAGGACGGCTGGCACGTCTTCGACGACGGCAAGTACGTCGATCTGGGCTCGCTCAAGGGCAATCGGGGTGATCAGAACTACGGGGTGCCCCCTGGACTGGATCTCGGCCGCTACACGAGCCTCAGCATCTGGTGCGACCGCTTCGACGTGTCGTTCGGAGCGGCGGAACTGACGGCCGCGGGCACCTGACCCGGGCACCTGAGGGGCGGCATGCCACCGGGCGGCGACGGTCTGGGAGGCCACCGGGCCCGGCAGGCCGGAGCATGCCCCGTACGGCGTCCGGATCGGCCCCACCATGTGCCGATCGCTCAGGGCACGCGTTCGATCGCCACCATCGCCGCGTCGTCGCCCAGATGCCCACCGGCGAAGTGCAGCAGGTCGCGGCGCAGATGACGCAGCAGGGCCTGCGGGCTGCCGCCGGAGAACACGGCCAGCCGTTCGGCCAGGGGATAGAAGCCGCCCGCCTCGTCGCGGGCCTCGATCACCCCGTCGGTGTGCAGCAGGACGATGTCCCCGGCCTTGAACGCGAACTTCTCCGCCTCGATCGCCGTTCCGACGAGACCGGTGAGTCCCAGCGGCGGTGCCGGACGGCTCACCTCGAGCGGGCTGACGTGGCCGGCGCGCAGCAACAGGGGAGGCGGGTGCCCGCAGTTGATCACCTGGAGGTCCGAGTCGTCGTCGGGCAGGTGCAGGACGGCCGCGGTGACGAACCCCTCGCTGTACTCCTCCGCCTCCTCGTGGGCCAGTGCCGGATCGTCCAGGTCCGAGGAGACGGTCCCCTCGAGATAGGCCACCAGAGCAGGCAGCTCGGCCTGCCGGTGGGCGGCCGCCCGGAAGGCGCCGAGGACCAGCGCCGCCTCACCGATCGCCGCCAGTCCCTTGCCCCGCACGTCCCCGATGATGAACCGCGTCCCGCGGGCCGTGCGGGCCGCGGCGTACAGATCACCGCCGATCTGCGCTTCCGCCTCGGCGGCCAGATAGACCGACGCGATGCGCAGCGAGCCGATGCGGTGCGGGATCGGACGGAGCAGCACCTCCTGAGCCGCCTGTGCCACGGAACGCAGTTGCGTCAGCTGCTTCTCGTGCCGCTCCCTCAGATGGGCGAAGAACGTCACGATCACCGAGATCAGGATCAGGGCGATGATCTGGAACATGTGGTTCAGGTCGGTGAGGCTGGTGCGTGTCACAGCCACCAGCGCCTGGGCCAGTACGGCCACCGCACCGACGGCCGCCGTGGTGCTGGCGCCGGCGAACGTCGCCGTGACGGCTGGAGCGGCGACGAGGAACGGGCCGAGGTGGACTTCCGGCGGGGCCAGGACGTCGACCACGGTGACGACCGCGATCAGCGCGAGGGGCACGGCGAGCAGCGCATGACCCGGCTCCCATGCCTGGCGGGGACCTCCGCCGAACCGTCGAGAACCCATGAAACCTGCATACACCGCAACGGGCCCCGACGCCGCGCCGACGCCCTGCGCCCGCGGCGCGGTCCACCGCCGTACGGCGTTCTCCGGGACCGTAGCCGTCCGCAGCGCGTACGGCCGCCCCTCCACGGCACAGGGCGCCCACGCGCCGGACGAGGACAAGCCGCTCGAGGTGCCGCGAGATGCGGTCAATCCGTCATCCCCGGTGCGCACTGGGGCCTTTCGGTCCCAGATCTGGATCCGATCCAGGTGTGGGTCGGACCCTGGTGCGGGTCGGATCAGCCGGTGGGTCGGATCAGCCGGCCGCCAGCGCGGCCACACCGCCTCCGCGCCTCAGGCACGTCCGGTCTGCCGGCCGGGCCGGAGCGCTGGGCGCCGCGGCGGCCGCGATCCGCAGCTCGATGATGTCGCGGACCGCGGGCCACTCGTCGTCCAGGATCGAGTAGAAGGCCGTGCTGCGGACGACGCCGTCCAGTCCCCGTGAGTGGGCCCGGCGTATGCCTTCCAGGGTGGCGCCGAGCCGCTCGATGGCGGCACGCGACCGGACGTTGCGGGCGTCGGCACGGAGCGAGATCCGCCGGACGCCCCAGGCCTCGAACGCGTGGCGGAACATCAGGAGCTTCGCTTCGGTGTTGATGCCGCTGCCCTGTGCGTGGGCCGCGAGCCAGGTGTTGCCGACCTCCGCGGCGTCGGGCACCGCCGTCACCGGATCGCCGTCGGGGACTCCGGGTGTGGCCGGCCACACCAGCGGCCCCTGCCAGTAGTCGAGTTCCAGGAACCGGGTGGAGCCGACCACCTGTCCGTCCGCGACACGGATCACGGCGAAGGGCAGGATCCGGCCCAGGGCCTGTTCGTCGAGGGCGCGGGCGATATAGCTCCGGGCCGCCTCCAGCCCGTGAGGGACCGGGGTGAAGGCATAGGTCGTACGGTCCTCGCCGCCTGCCCGGGCCAGGGCCTCGGCGTGGTGCATGGCGAGGGGCTCCAGCCGCGTCGTGCGGCCGGTGAGGACTACGGGAACTGGCACGGGCCCTTCGGTCCTTCGCAGGTCGGAGTGCTGCCCCGCACGGTGTCGCGGTGCGGAGTGGTGGTCCAGGATGCGGCCGAGCCGCGCCTGCGCGGGAGAAGCAAAGATGAACAGAAGGGGACGCCAGGGTGAAATACCCCAGGATGTTGACGCAGCCGTCCACCGGTGGGCACGGAGCGCGACCGGCCTCGCGCAGGCGTCCGACCGGCCTCGCGCGGGCGTCGCTGACATCGGCGGGCGGGGCCGTGGCCTCCGTGGCCCGGAGGGTTCCGCCCCGCGGCGCACCGCCCCCAGGCCGGCCGGCTCTGTCCCTGACGCGGCGCACCCACCCGGGCCCGGTGTCGTCCACGGCGTGGCGTGCCCTCTCCGCGGGCCGGCCGCCCGGGTGCCTCCCTGACGTGGCGTACCGGCGCTGCGGCATATCCGGCGTGACGCCCCGGCGCGGTACGCGCGACCGGTCGATGTGGTCGGTGCCTTCTAGTCCTGGGGGTAGATGTCCCCGGCCGCCATGGCGCTTTCCTGCTCGCTGTCGTCCCTGAGCCTGCCGGCTTCCTCTTTCAGCCGCTGCCGTTCCTTGGGGTCGACGGCGCGTTCGGCCTCCCGGCTCAGCTCCTCGGCCTTTGCGCGCATCTCCTTGGCGTGGCTGCCGGGTCCGCCCGTGACGTTCATGGCCACTCCCGTGTGACTCGCTGTGGGCCCCGCCCCACCAGCGAATCAGTGCTTCCGGCCCCGTGCATCCCGAGCGGCGGGCCGTCGCTTCAGGAGGCCGGTTCGAGGCGGGCGAGGCAGTGGCCGGGAGGGGGCGCCGGGCCGCGGGCCCACGCCGCGATGGATCGTGACCGCCTCGGTGGGCCCGGCGGGACACGACCGCGACCATCCGCCCCGCGGACCGGCCCCGTCATGGAGGTGGCCGCGATGCGAGCGGCCCGACTTCCGGTCGATGCCGCCGAATGGATCGTCACCGTCGTGTCACAGCTGATCAGCACAGGCAACCCGGGTCAGGCGCACCACCATGTACCCGCGTGAGAGCCGGCACGGAAACCGGCCACCTGACCACATGAATCACCACACGAATCGGGGGATGTCATGCAGTACGAGAAGACCATTCGCAGAGCCACCAGCCGCAGAGCCACCATTCGCAGAGCCGGAGCCATGATGGCCGCCTCGGCCGTCACCCTGCTCATGACCGGCTGCCAGTCCGTCGGCACCAAGACCGGCGTGGCCGGTACACCGTCGACGCCGGCAGCTGCCGCGGACCTGGCGAGCCCCGACGCCTCCGGAAGCCTCAAGGGCAACGCCCCGGGGGCACCGTCGGCCACCGCCACACCCGCAGCGGCGGGCAAGGCGGCCGGCTCACCGGGCACGGCGGCAGCGGCGTGCACCGCGACCGGACTGACGGCGCAGGTGCAGCAGGCAGCGGTCCGCCCCGCGGGCACCGGGACGGGGGCCGCCGTGGTCGGATTCACCAACACCTCCGGCCGCCCGTGCACCGTGCAGGGCTTCCCCACGGTGGCGGGTGCGGGCAACGGTTCACCCGACCGCAATGCCCCGCTCACGGTGACGCGCACGGGCTCGGCGTCGCCGGTACGGCTCGCGCCAGGCGCAAAGGCGTGGGCGAAGCTCACCTTCGTCCAGGTCCAGGGAGAGGCCGACGGCTACTGCGAGTCCGGTGCCACCCCCGTCGTGTATCCGACGATCGTCGTCGGCCTGCAGGGTGCGGGAGCACATCAGGTCGCCCTGGAGGACGGTCAGTTCGCGCTGTGCGACAACAAGGTGACCGTCACGGCACTGTCGGCGGCCAAGCCTTCCTGAGCCGACGATCGACAGCATCCCCGGCCGTCGGGCCGGGGATTCGCCGGTCACCCCTTGCCGCCGCGCCCGCTCGCCTGGTTGGGTACCGCGGAGCGGTCCCGAGCAGTTCCGGCTGCCGGGCCGTGCGATCCGCAGTGCCGTGAGGTCGAGATGGGGCGGCGTGGACTCGGTGACGGGGGCAGGACGTTTGGGACGACACCCTGCCCGAAGGGCTCGATCACGCGATACGCGCCACCGCCCGGGAGATAGCCGCCCTGCTCCGAGGATGCGCCGACACGAGCGCACCGGTCCACGGGTCGGAGTGGACCATCGGGAAGGCGGCGGCCCACCTGGCGCAGGCCAATGAGCTGATGGCCGCTCTCACGGCCGGCGAGGAGCGCCCCTACGGGGACCGGACGCCGCAGGGCCTGGCCGCCGCCAATGAACGGGCGCTCGCCGGGTTCCGCGAGCGGCACGCCGGCCCACTGGCCGCGATGATCGTGGAACAGGCCGACGCCTTCCTCGACGCGGTGACGCGGCAGTCACCCGCACCGGAACCGGTGACGCCGGTGGGTTCGATGAGCCGTGCCGTACTCGGCTCGTACCTCCTGACGCACATGCTCGGCCACGGTTACGATCTCGCCCGTGCGCTTGGCCGACCGCACATGATCGACCGCGCCGCGGTCGGGCTGTGCCTGCCCTTCCTGATTACCGCCATGCCGCGGGTCGTGGATCCCGCGGCCGCCGCCGGGCTCACGGCCCGCTACACCCTCAGGCTCAAGGGAGGCGGCTCCCTCGGTGTCGTCTTCACGGACGGCAAGGCTGTCGTCCACCCCGAACCGCCCGGCCGCCCGGACTGCACCATCCTCACCGAGCCGGTCACGTTCCTGCTCATGGCGCTCGGGCGCCGCGACCCGTGGCGGGCCATCACCCGCGGACGTGTCCTCGCCCGGGGCCGCAGGCCATGGCTGGCCCCGCGCTTCCCCACACTCTTCAAGGCTCCCTGATACGCGTGCCTTTCCTGCCAGGCGCGCTGAAACGCTGCGGGGGATGCCCGCCGCCCGCTTCACGGCTGCCGGCGGCCTCCGCGAGTCGCCTGGAGGGGCCTCCGGCAGGGGAGCATCCAGCCCGGACGAGCATCCAGCCCGGACGAGCGTCCGGCCGGAGGAGCGCCCGGACACGGCACGGGTTCCGGCTTCGCGGTGAAGTGCGGTGTGCGGCGACAGCGACAGGGCAGTATCGGTGGTGGGAAAGCCGCAAGCCGGCCGTGTCTGCGCCGCGGCTCCTCGTGAGGCGATGCCGGAGCGGATTCGGTCCGCTCCCCGTGTACCAGTCCGCCCCGCTGGCCATCAGGGGCGTGCCACGCTCCGCACGCACGCGGAGCACCTGGCCTCCACAACTTGCCGCAACAACTCCTCCCGGCCCCGACCGGCAGTACGGACGGGTTCCGGTCGCAGGAGGTGAATCCCGATGCAACAGCCGACCGAGCATGCTCATCGCTCCACCACCGCCACCGAAGCAGGAAACGTACTGCTGTCGGTGGGCGCCGCCGACGCCGGCCTGCTCCTGCTCCGGCTGACCGTCGGCCTGATCATGGCCGGCCACGGCGCTCAGAAACTCTTCGGTCTCTTCGGGGGACCGGGCCTGGACGCCACCGGGAAGGCGTTCTCCGAGCTGGGGTACGACCCCGGAGTCTTCTTCGCGGGCCTGGCGGGAACCTCCGAGTTCCTCGGCGGCCTCGGCCTCGCCCTCGGGCTGCTCACCCCGCTCGCCGCCGCCGCCGTCGTAGGGGTCATGATCAACGCCATGGCGGTCGGCGCCGAGAAGGGCCTCTGGGCCGCGGTCGGCGGTATCGAATACCCCATGACGATCACCGTCGTCGCGCTCGCCCTCGCAGCCGTGGGACCGGGCCGGCTCTCGTTCGACGTGTTCTTCCCCTGGCGCGACGGAGGCTGGCTGTCGGCAGGGTTCGCCCTCGTCGCCGGTGGCGTCGGCGCCATTGTCGTTCTGGCGTTGTGAACGGGACCGGGGTGGCACGAGCGGATCGTTCCCGGCTCGGCCCCCGTCCCGGCCCGATCCCAGCCCCGTCCCGGCCCGGTCGCCATCGTCCCGGTCTCACGCCATCGTGAAGTCCTCGAAGTCGAAGCCGGGGGCGACGACACACGTCACGAGCACCGGCTCGTCACCCGCGGGCTCGGCGCTCTGCCAGACACCGCCGGGAACGAGGAACTGGGGCTGCTCTCCCCGCTCGACGCCCGCCCCGAGAAGAGTCTCCGAGGACCCGGCCCCGTCAGGAGTTCCACCCCGGCCACCCAGCCGTATCCGCAGGGGCCCGCCGCGGTGCCACAGCCAGAGTTCGTCCGAACGCACCCGGTGCCACCGTGAGGCCTCGCCGGGGTGGAGGAGGAAGTAGATACCCGTGGCGAACGCCCGCGGCCCCTCGTATCCCTCGGGGACCGCCCGGCCGGGTGTCTTCCAGGTCTCCCGGAACCATCCGCCCTCGACATGCGGTTCGAGCCCGAGGCGCGCCACCAGCTCAGAGACATCCGTCATGGACATGCATCCTGGCCGAACACCGAGGGGCGTGCACGAGAATCCGCCGTCCGGTCATGTCGTGTCGCGACCGTGGCCGCGTGGGACGGGACCCGCCCGCGTCAGGGGACAGGCCCCGGCGGTCGGCTGAGGAGACGGACCGGTCTGCCCGCGAGCTCGGCGGGGGCCCGGAATTGCCGGCCCTACCGCACACCGCCACTCCGTGGCGGGCGGCGGCCGCCGGGGCGATGGACGCACGCATTCCGGAGGTGATCGGCTGGCGCAGCCGGGGGAGGCGTGCGAAGAGCTCGGCCGGGAAAGAGGTCCGCTCGCGCATGACGACGACGATCTCGCAGTCGCCGAGGGCCTCCACGAGCGCGTCCTGCGAGTCGATGTGTGTGCGGGGAACCGTGTTCCCACACGGTCCTCGATACGCGCCCAATCGGCCGTCGACCGTGCCACGCCCTGATGGTCGTCCAGCACAGCGCAGCTTCGTCAACGAGTCCCCCGAGGTCGTTTCCAGCGTGACGACGCGTGGTGCAGGCCACCGGCATGTTCCTGGCTCGTGACGGTTCCGGGCCACGGCGGCTCCGCGTCAGGTGTGACGGGCCCCAACACGGGCAACCGCACTGCGGGGGTGCACCGGGAAGGGGCCGCAATGGAGATCTCCGGCGTCATCAGCGCCATCGTGATCGGTATCGTCATCGGTCTGCTGGGTCGGCTCGTCCTGCCCGGCCGACAGTCCGTCGGCTTGCTGTGGACGATCGTCGTCGGAATCGTCGCCGCCCTGATCGGCACGGCCATCGCGTCCGGCATCGGAGTCGCGGACACCGGAGGGGTCGACTGGGTCGAGTGGATCATCCAGATCGCCCTTGCCGCGCTCGGCGTGGCCGCGGTCCAACGGGTCAAACTCCGGCACTGACCGGACGGCCGGAAGAGGCGCGCACCGGCCGGCTGCGTACCGGCCGGTCCGGTGCGCGGTCGTCGCCCGCTCGACCGGACCCTGGGGTACGCCACGGCCAGGCCGCCACCCCCTCACCCTGCGAGGTCGCGTCGGCGGTCGGCGCGCGTCGTGCGCGAACGCGGGCACGGCGAGGTGCGATGCGGCCCGGCGCTCGGTCGCGAGTGGCGGAGGCCGTGGACTACGAGCGGCGGCGGGGTCTGCCGCGCTTGGTGCCCTTGGCGCCGCCCGAACCGCTCCGCGAACCCTTGGAGGCCGGTTTGCCGGCCGCGCCGGCCGTGGACCTGCGCTGCGCGCCGCCGCTGTCGGGGCGCTTGTCCTTGGGCTGAGCCGAAGCGGCGGGGCGCCGGCCACGGGTGCTGTTGACCGTCCGCCCCCGGACGATCCCGATGAAGTCGTCCACGAGATCGGTCGTCTCCGCCTCGGGCCACGACAGTGCGACGCGGGACTGAGGAGCGTCGGCCACCGTCCGGTACGTCAGGTCGCGGCGGTGGTGCAGGCGGGCGAGCGACTGCGGGACGACGAGCAGACCCACACCCGCCGCCACCAGTTCGACGGCGTCCGCCGTGGTGGCGGGCCGCTCGATGGCGGGCCGTCCCGGCGGCTGCTCCCATTCCAGGGTGTCGTCGAGGGGGTGGAAGAGCACGTCGTCGGCCAGGTCCTCGGCGGACACCTCGTCGGCCGCCGCCACGAGATGGTCCTTGGGGACCACGACGACCGTCGTCTCGGTGTAGAGGGGGATCGCGCAGAGGTCCGTCCGGTCGCACGGCAGCCGTACGAAGCCAGCATCGACCTCACCGCGGCGCAGGAGGTCGGGTGCCTCCGCGGCGGAGACCGCGACGAGTTCCAACGGAACGTCGGGCACGCGCTCCTGCCAGATCCGCACCCACTTGCCGGGGGTCACGCCGGGGACGTAGGCGAGCCGAAACGAACGGGGTACTTCCGAGCCTGTCACGCAGCAAGGTTACCGGGCGTGGTCGGAGGTCGCGCACACGCTCGATATCCTTGACGGATGACGTTGCACCAGACCTCCCAGACCATGAAGCCCGCGACCGCGGCCAAGAAGCTGGGGGTGTACCTCGAGGCCACCCCCGCGGAGTTCCAGAAGGGCGCAGTCTCGCGTGACGAGTTGAACGCTCTGCAGGCTGATCCGCCCGAGTGGCTGCGCGAGCTGCGACGCAACGGTCCGCACCCCCGCCCCGTCGTCGCGGCGAAGCTGGGCGTGTCGATCTCGGGTCTCGCGCGTGGGGGAGTCACCGAAGCCCTCACGACCGAGCAGATCGAGACGCTGAAGCAGGAAGCCCCCGAGTGGCTGCAGAAGGAGCGCGCCACGCAGGCCGAGGTGCGCAAGGAAGCGGTCCGCATCAAGAAGATGGACGACGAGAAGGCCCAGCGCGCCGCCCGGCCGCACTCCTGACGGTCCCGGATCGCATTCATTCCCGGCGGTCCCGCATCGCACTCCTGGCGGACCCGGGCCGCGCTCCTGACGGTCCCGGGCCGACGAGCGCCGCAGGGCGGCGGCGCCGCGTGTCGCCGCAGTGGGGGAGGGGCCCTGCCGTCCAATCGGAGCGGACACTCACCGGACGCTGCGCTCAGAGAGATCTTGTCATGAACGTGCTGTTCGGGTCCGGCCGGTAGTCCGCGAACGGCTCGCACCGGACGAACCCGAACTTCTCGTACAGCCTCCGCGCGGGCAGGAAGAACTCGGCCGTGCCGGTTTCCAGACTCAGCCGGGTGAAGCCCATCCCCTGAGCCTCGGTGATGATGTGCCCGAGGAGCAGGGATGCGATGCCGCTGCGCTTGCGCGCAGGAGCCGTGCGCATCGACTTGAGTTCGGCGTGGCCGGCGTCCAGTCTCTTGAGCGCGCCGCAGCCCACCACGGTGTCACCGTCGGTCACCGACCAGAACGTGATGCCGGGCGCCCGGAGCCCGTCGAGATCCAGGGCGTGCTTGCTCTCAGGGGGCGAGATCGACCGCATCTGCTGCACGTGCTCGGTGAGGAACGCGGCGATGTCCGGGCCGGAGAGGTCGTCCGTCACGATCCGCACTTCGCTCGCCTCTCCTCCGGGGCATCCCACGTGGTGCCGGCAGCTTCGCACCACGGGGACGCGCGCCACAACATCACGCGGCTCGGCCGTGCCCGCGCTGCTTCCGCGCCGACGCGCTGCCGCTTTCGGCCGGAACGGCCTGCTGCCGTCATCCGTCATCCGTCGTTCGTCCCGCGGCGATCGCGGCGAGGAAGTCGTCGACCAGGGCGGTCTGGGTGTCGACCGGGAAACCCTCCGGGTCGAAGAGGGCCTGGACCACGAGTCCGTGGACGAAGGCGACCGTGGTCGCCGCGAGTCTTCCGAGGTCCGTGGTCTCTGGCAGTTCCCCCCGGCCGCGGGCTGCCGCGAGGTGCTCACGGACGGCTGACCGCATCCGGGTGTAGCGGTCCGCCTGTTCCGCGCCCAGCCCGTCGTCGGCGAGTGCCAGGTCCCAGGAGCTGACCCAGATGCGGTTGCCGGCCGTGTCGTCCGGGGTCAGCGGCAGGATGTCCAGCAGTACGGCCCTCAGCGCGGCCAGGCCCTCGGTAGGCCGTGCGCGGCGGGGCCGCTGTTCGGTCCGTTTCTCCAGCAGGTCCAGCGCGTGCACCACCAAGGCCCGCTTGGTGGGGAAGTAATGCATGAGCATCCCCGTCGAGACGCCCATCTCGCCGGCGACCGCGCGAAGCGTCAGCCCTCCGAAACCTTTGGCGGCGAGTACCTGCCACACCGCCTGGGAGACGTCCTTCCGGCGGGCTTCACGGTCTCCGGGTGCTGGTGGCATGCTGCTAGCTTACGTACCGAACACTCGTTATGTACCTGTCCTTGCGTACCTGTCCGTCAGAATCGAGGCCTCCGTGTTCGCAGTCCCACTTGGTGACCGTGCCGAGCTCCGCCCGCTGGAACCCTGGAACGCGCAGGAGTTCCTCGACCACATGGACCGCGCCCGGCCGAACGTGGACCCCTGGGTCCCCTGGGCGACGCGCAGCACCGACCTCTCCTCGGCCACGGCGACCCTCCAGCGCTATGCCGACAACCAGGCCAAGGACGCGGGTCGCCTCTACGGGATCTGGTGGGACGGCACCTTGGTGGGCGGTGTGATGTTCGTGAACTTCGACGCCGAGTCGGGCCTGTGCGAAATCGGCTGCTGGGTGGAGGCGGCGGCGCAGGGCCGGGGGCTGATCACCCGGGCGTGCCGGGTGCTCATCGACTGGGCGTTCCGGCAGCGTTCCATGAACCGGGTCGAGTGGTGGGCCTCCACCGCCAACATCCGCAGCGTCGACACCGCGCGGCGGCTCGGTATGACGCGCGACGGTGTGCTGCGGCAGCGCTTCCCCTACCGGGGCGTCCTGCACGACGAGGAGATATGGGCGGTCCTCCGCGAGGAGTGGCTCGCCGAGGCCGCGTCCGAGGAGCAGGCGCCCGCATAGCCGACGTGCGCCGGCCAGGTCGCCCCCGAGCACCGGCGGAGGGCCGGTCGGCGTGACGGGACCCTCCCGTCCGCAGCGGTGCACCGCGTCGGCGGCCTGTCGGTGGCAGCGGGCGTGACTGCCGTACTGCGATACGGGGACGGGTGTGGCACCAACGATCGGGCGGCACCGGGCCCGTCACCCGCAGATGTTCCGGAGTCCGGGCCTGGACGCCGAAAGGCCGGAAATCCAGGAGGGGCCGAGTCCACGTTGGCGTCAGGTGCGAGGCGTTCGCCTGCCGTACGGCGGGAGGTCATGAGGCGTCCCCCGTGCGGTACCCCGCGCGCGCTGTCCTTGGGGTGCCCCTCGAAGGCCCTCACCCGCAGAGGTCAACTCACCCATGGCAGAACTGAATCGCCGTCGCTTCCTGCAACTGGCCGGTGGCGCGACCGCCGTGACGATGCTCTCCGAGAGCATCGCCAGGGCGGCCGCCATCCCGGCCCAGGGCACCACCGGCACCATCGAGGACGTCGAGCACATCGTCGTCCTGATGCAGGAGAATCGTTCCTTCGACCACTACTTCGGCGCGATGAAGGGCGTGCGGGGCTTCGGAGACCCTCGCCCTGTCACGCTGCCCAGCGGCAAGTCCGTCTGGAACCAGGCGGACGGCAAAAAGGTGACCCTGCCGTTCCGGCCCCCGAGCGACGACCTCGGCATGGAGTTCCTCCAGGGCCTCAACCACGACTGGGCGGGCGGCCAGCAGGCCTTCAACGAGGGCAAGTACGACCAGTGGGTGCCCGCGAAAACCGCCACCACCATGGCGTACCTGACCCGCGAGGACATCCCCTTCCACTACGCGCTCGCCGACTCCTTCACCATCTGCGACGCGTACCACTGCTCCTTCATCGGCTCCACCGACCCGAACCGCTACTACATGTGGACGGGCCACACCGGCAACGACGGCACGGGCGGCGGCCCGGTCCTCAACAACGCCGAGGCCGGGTACGACTGGACCACCTACCCCGAACGCCTCGAAGCGGCCGGAGTCTCCTGGAAGATCTACCAGGACATCGGAGACGGCCTCGACGCCGCCGGATCCTGGGGCTGGATCAACGACGCCTACCGCGGCAACTACGGCGACAACTCCCTGCTGTACTTCAACAAGTACCGCAACGCCCAGCCCGGCAACCCGCTGTACGACAAGGCCCGCACCGGCACCGACGCCAAGAACGGCGACGGCTTCTTCGACGTACTCCGCGGCGACGTCCAGGCGGGCCGTCTGCCCAAGGTCTCCTGGATCGCCGCCCCCGAGGCCTTCACGGAGCATTCCAACTGGCCGTCCAACTACGGCGCCTGGTACATCGCGCAGGTGCTGGACGCCCTGACGTCGAACCCCGACGTGTGGGCCCGTACCGCCCTCTTCATCACCTACGACGAGAACGACGGCTTCTTCGACCACATCGTGCCGCCGTACGCGCCGTCCGGGGCGGCCCAGGGCCTGTCCACGACCCCGACGACGCTGGATTACTTCCCCGGCAAGGCGGGCTATGTCGCCGGACCGTACGGCCTCGGCCCCCGGGTGCCCATGGTCGTCGTCTCCCCCTGGAGCACCGGCGGCTACACCTGCTCCGAGACTTTCGACCACACCTCGATCATCCGCTTCATGGAGAGCCGCTTCGGGGTGCGGGAGCCCCAGATATCGCCCTGGCGGCGCGCCGTCTGCGGCGATCTGACCTCCGCCTTCGACTTCGCGCGCACGCAGACGACGCCGGCCGAACTGCCGCCGACCGCCGGGTACTACCCGCCGGACCGCGAGCGCCACCCCGACTTCCTGGCCCCTGCCCCGGCGGTCGGCACGATGCCCCGCCAGGAGCCGGGCAGCAAGCCCACCCGTCCGCTCAAGTACGCCCCGTACGTGGACGGTTCCGCGGACGTCTCCACAGGCAAGTACCAGCTCACCTTCAGCGGAGGCCCCTCCGTCGGTGCGCAGTTCTACGTCACGTCGGCCAACCGGTCGGACGCGCCCTGGACGTACACGACCGAAGCCGGCAAGTCGATCGCGGACAGCTGGAACACGCGGTACTCGAAGGGCGTCACCGACCTGACCGTCCACGGACCGAACGGCTTCCTGTGCCGCTTCCGCAACCCCGGCAAGACCGCGGGCCCCGAGGTCACCGCCCGCCACAACGCGGCCACCGGCAACCTCGACCTGACCCTCACCAATGCCGGAAGCACCGAAGCCCGCCTCACCGTCACCAACTCCTACGCCGGCACCCCGAAGACCTTCGTCGTCCGCAAGGGCGCGACCGTCACGTACTGCGTGGACCTGCGTGCCTGCCGCAACTGGTACGACGTGACGGTCACCTCGACCGCCACGGCCGACTTCCTCCGCCGGTTCGCGGGCCACGTCGAGACCGGCGTTCCCGGTCTGTCCGACCCGGGCATCCTCACCGACTGATCCGCCCGGCCGCCCTGCGAGGGGTCCCGAGGAACGCGCCTCCCCCGGCACCCCCAAGGGATGCAGGTGCCGGGGGAGGCTTCGTCACGCCAGTACGCTCCCACCGCCGCGAAGTGCCGTGGGGGTGGGCAGGGGCCATCATGGATCTGCCCGGCCGCACGAACGCCGGGCAGGAAGGGGAACGCGATGGAGTTGTTCCCGCCGATACCGCTGGCCGAGTGGCGGGACACCAAGGAGACGCTGCACCGCTTCGCGCAAGTCGTCGGCAAGATCCGTCTCGGTGCGAGCGTCCGGCGCAACCACTGGTGGAACGTTCCGTACCACCTCACCGCTCGCGGCATCACCACCCGTCCGATGGGACTGTCGGGCGGGCTTCCGGTCTTCACCATCGACTTCGATTTCGTCGACCACCGGCTGGTCGTCACGACGCTGGACGGCGCATCGAGATCCTTCCCGCTGGTCGGCCAGTCGGTCGCCTCCTTCCACGACAGGACCCTGGCCGCACTGAAGGAACTGGGCGTGCAGGCGGGCATCCGCGTACCCCGGCCGTACGACCTGCCAGACGCCGCCCGGCCGTTCGCCGAGGACACCGAGCACGCCGCATACGACCCCGAGCAGGCCAACCGCTATTGGCGGGTCCTCAGCCAGGTGGCCTTGGTGCTGGAGGAGTTCGCAGCCGGCTTCTCGGGGAAGTCCAGTCCCGTCCACCACTTCTGGCACACCTTCGACATCGCGCACACCCGGTTCTCCGGCCGATCGGTGCACCAGCCGCACCAAGTCGACCCGGTCACCCGGGAGGCCTATTCCCAGGAGGTCGTCAGCTTCGGCTTCTGGTTCGGGGACGACAGCTCCCCGGCGCCGGCCTTCTACTCGTACACCGCGCCCGAGCCCGCGGAACTGGCCACGGAGCCGCTCGTTCCAGCGGCGGCCCGCTGGGTGCCACGCGGAGACAGCCACCTCGCCGTTCTTCCCTACGACGCGGCCCGCGCCGAGCAGGACCCCCCGGCCGCCGTGCTCGCCTTCTACGAGAGCGCGTACCGGGCCGGCGCCGTTCGCGCGGGGTGGGACGTCGACGGATTCGCCTGTCCGGGCGGGATCACGGACCCGCAGCTGAGGCAGCCGACCACCTGAGGGCGGTACGCCCCGTCCGGACCTGCAAGGGACGTGACCTGCAAGGGACATGCCGGTTCGGTGGTCGTGCCGCTCCCGGTCCGAGGGGTTCAGTGGAGATGCTGCTCCCAGTCCGCGGGGACCTTGCCCCGTGGACCCGGCGTCGGCTGGCCGGCCGGATGCGAGGCGGGCGGGGGAAGCTCCACCCCCTCGTAGTACTGCTCGGTGTCGAGGTTCCAGAACCAGTCCTCGCCCGGCTCGAAACTCGTCAGGAACGGGTGCCCGGCAGCACGCGCGTGCTTCGTGGCGTGCTGCGACGGTGAGGAATCACAGCAACCGATGTGCCCGCACGCGGCACAGCGCCGCAGATGCAGCCACCATCCCGGGCCGTCGCCCGCCAGGCACTCCACGCAACCGTCCCCGCTCGGGACCGCCGTCGGGTCGATACCCGGGATCTCGTTCTGCGCCATGAACGTGCCTCCCTGACAGGGCCGGGCATCACCCGGCGGGCGCCGCCAGGTGTGCCGTGCAGATCCCCTACGCCCCTCTTGCATCGTAAGCCGGGGGCAGACGACCTGCGCCGGGCCGCGACGCGCGCCCGGGGCGACTCCCGGCTGTGCGGACAGTACGGCTCGGCAGCTTTCCGGTCCGCCGGCCTCCGGCAGACCGTCCGCACCGCGTCGATCCGTCCCACGGCGCGCCAGGGGGACGGGTGCCCGAGAGTCGGTGCACCCCCGCGGAACGGTCCTGGATCACAGGACGGCGCCGTCCTTCGTGGCACGCGAGCGGCCGTTCCCGGTCCGGGGCCCCGGTTTGGCCGGCGGCCGGTCGGGCACGCGCCACTGGATCCCGTCCCGTCCGAACCGTCACCCGCTGGGAAGCCATGAACAGCCTTCTGCGTCTCGTGACCGTCGCCGGTGGCTCGACCGTCCTCACGGCGGCCGTCGGCTGGGCCACCGACCTGCTGCTGCGCCGCGCCGACGCACGGCACCCGGAAACGCCCCTCTGGGGCCTTCTGCGCCGCTGTCGGCTGCCGCTCCAGGTCGTCCTGATGACCGCACTGCTGCGAGCCGCCCACGGCTGGATCGCATGGCGGCCGCTACAGGACCACGCCGGGGCGGTGGGCCGGATCCTCTCGCTGGTGCTGATCGGGGCCGGCGCGTGGCTGGTGGTGAACATCGTGTCGGCGGCCGTCGAGACGACGTACGCCCGTTACGCAACCGGCACCCGCGACCCCGCCAGAGTCCGGCGCGTCCGTACCCAGGTCACCCTGATCATGCGGATCGTCACCGCGGTCGTGGCGGTCGTCGCCGCCGCCGCGATGCTGCTCACGTTCCCGGACCTCCGTACGGTCGGCACCTCGATGCTTGCCTCCGCCGGCATCATCGGCATCGTCGCCGGTGTGGCCGCGCAGTCCACCCTCGGCAACCTCTTCGCAGGCTTCCAGATCGCGTTCGGTGACATGGTGCGCATCGGGGACACCGTGGTCGTCGACGGCGAATGGGGCACGGTGGAGGAGATCACCCTCACCTTCCTCGCGGTGCGTACCTGGGACGAACGGCGCATCACCATGCCCGTTTCGTACTTCACCAACAAAGCGTTCGAGAACTGGTCCCGGGGCGGCGCCCAGATGACCGGCACGGTCTACTTCCACCTCGACCACACCGCACCGGTGGACCTCATCCGCGAGAAGCTCCGCGAAGTCCTGGACGACTGCCCCGCATGGGACGGCCGTGCCTGGGACCTCGCCGTCACGGACACCACGCCCAGCACCATCCACGTGCGAGCCATGGTCACCGCCAAGGACGCCGACGACCTCTGGACGGCACGCTGCGCCGTCCGGGAACGCATCGTCTCCTGGCTGGCGGAGAAGCACCCGTACGCACTGCCACGCATCACCACCGCGCCCGCCACACGGGCCGGCCCCGGGACTCGCGACCTCCCGGCCTGAGGGGCTCACCGTGGTCGTCGCGTCGCGTCGCGCCGGGTCGTCACACAGCGGACCTCACACCGTGAGCACGATCTTGCCGCCCGCGTGCTCCGCCTCCTGGCAGCGGATGGCGTCGGCGGTTCCCGCCAGGGGGTAGGTCCGGTCCACGACCGGGGTGAGCCGGCCGGAGACCACGAGTCCGGCGAGGAAGGCGAGGCCCTCAGCGCTCCGCCTCGCGGTCGGCACACGCAGCTTCTGGCTCACGAACGGCGAGGTCGCGGCCACGGCGAGCGGATGCGGCAACGGCCCGGACAGCACGCCGCCGACGTCCGTCGAGGAGACGTACACGCCCCCTGGGGGCGAGGCGGTGCGGTGCGTATGGACGGCGGCATGGCGAGGCCCCGCCGTGCGGGCACACGGGCGGGGTCTCGCGGCGGTGCGCGACGGGGAGGTGCACCGCTTCCCCGGCGGGCCGGTGCCGGGGAAGTGGACGGTACGCGCCAACCTGGCTGGAATGGAACCCTCCTGCACAGGTCAATCGCCGGGGTGCGCGCGGACGTTCCCGCAGAGGTGCACCGGGTCGGGACGCGCAGCGCACGGATCCTGTCGGCTCCCCGCGGTTGATCCGGCTCCCCCGCGCGTGATCCCGCTCCGCGCCGCCCGTGATCTCCCGCCGCCCGCCGTGATTCGCCGCCCACCCAGGGCATTGCCGGAATCCGCCTGGGCAGCCGCATCACAGCGGCCCACGTCTCGCGTCCGAGGCGGCCACAGCCCGGTGACGCAGGCGGCACAGGTCGGGCGCGGTCACTGTGCCCGACCAGCCCCCGAACCCCCGCGGCCGCCCGAGGCCCTCCGGAGCCGATTGCCTCGGTGCCGTAACCCGGTGGACACAGGACAATGGTGCAGAAGCCACTGCCACGCCGGTGACCGGCGGCCCCGGCCACCGTGTGCGGCGGGCGAAGGGAACGACCAGTGCCATCAGACCGACCGGACCGACCGGGGAACGAGCAGGCGCAAGGGTGGTTCGGGCGCGAGTCCGAGCACGCGCGCGAGTCCCACTTGCGGTCCGAGCCCGGGCCCCTGCTGGAACGCGTGTCCGTCGCCGTCTTCGGCTTCGACGAGGACGACCGGATCTGCTACTGGGGACCGGGCGCCGAGGGCCTCTTCGGGTACTCCGCCGCCGCCGTGCTCTCCGGCCCGGGTGCCGTTCTCTTCCCGGACCCCTCCGGCGGAGCCCCCGACTCGGCCGCCCAGCTCACCGAACGCGCCCGGACCCTCGGCTACTGGCGGGGGAAACTGGCGGTCCGGCACAAGGGCGGGACGGTCTTCGACTGCGGCTTCCGGGTCTTCTCGATGGAGGGAAGCAAAGGATCCGCGGTCCTGGGACTGGCCAGCCGCAGCGCCGAACTCGACCGGGTGAAGACCAACCTCGCGTTCCTCGACGCCCTTTTCGAGACCTGCCCCATCGGACTGGTCATGCTCGACGAGGACCTCCGGTACATCCACCTCAACCAGGCGCTTGCCGACATGGACGGCGTCTCCGTCGAAGACCACCTCGGCCGGGCCGTGGACGAGTTCATGATCACCGCGGACGGCGGTGAGTACCGGCGTATGCTGCAGAGCGTCGCCGAGGAGGGACGGCCCGTGGTGGGCGCCCTGGTGGGCCTGCGGACCCCCGGCCGCCCGGACCGCGACCAGGTGCGGTCGGTGAGCTTCTTCCCCCTGAGCCAGGCGGTCGGCTCGCAGCCCGGACTGGGCGGACTGGTCGTGGACGTCACCGACCGGGAAAGGGCCATCGTGGAGGCGACGGCCAGCCGGCAGCGGCTCGATCTGCTCGACCGGGCAGCGGCCCGCATCGGCACCACGCTCGACATGGAGGTCACGGCCCGGGAGCTCGTCGAGGCAGCCGTTCCGGACTTCTCCGACGCGTCCGTCGTGGAGCTCGTGGAGTGGCAGGACGAGCCCGAGACGTTCCGCCCGGAACTCCCGCTGAACACCCGCCGGATCGCCTCCGCCACCGTCCTGCCGCCCCCCGCCACCGAACTCGTCGGCGGAGTGGAGACCGTGACGTATCCGCCCGGCTCCAGCATCCACGAGATGCTGCACACCGGCCGCCCCCTCAGCGTCGCGATCGACGAGGACTTCGTGGCCCGGACCGTCGTGCACCCGGAGCGTGCCGAACTGCTCATCGACAGCGGCCTGGCCTGTATCCTCATGGCACCGCTCATCGCCCGTGGCACGATCCAGGGGCTCGCCATGTTCGGCCGCTCCGCCGCCCGCCCGGCGTTCACCGAGCAGGACCTCAGCCTCGCCGGCGAGCTCGCCTCCCGCGCGGCACTCTGCCTGGACAACGCCCGCCTCTACAGTCGGGTCCAGGACATCGCACTCACCCTCCAGCGCGCCCTGCTGCCCTCCGTCCTGGCCACGAGCCCCCATGTGGAAGTGGCCCACCGCTACGTCCCCGGCAGCGGCATCACCGAGGTCGGCGGCGACTGGTACGACGTGATCGATCTCCCGGGGGACCGGATCGCGCTCGTGGTCGGCGACGTCATGGGCCACGGTGTGCCGGCCGCGGCGGCCATGGGGCGGCTCAGCATCACCGCCAACGCACTGGCCCGGCACGATCAGGAGCCGCACGAACTTCTCGCCGAACTCGACGCGTGCGCGGTGGAGGCCGACATCGAACTCGCCACCTGCCTGTACGTCCGCTACGACCCCGCCTCGGGGACCGCCCGCATCGCCAGCGCGGGCCACCCCCCGCCCCTGGTGCTCCACCCCGACGGCACGGTCGTGACCATCAGCGACGTCCTCGGGGTTCCGCTCGGCGTCGGCGTCCCCGCCTTCCGGTCCACCGGGATCGACCTACCCGAGGGCGCCACCCTCGTGCTCTACACCGACGGCCTCATCGAGGCACGGGGCCAGGACATCGAACAGGGGCTGGCCGCGCTCCGTGCCGCCCTGCGAGGGGCGGCCGAAGAGCCGCTGGAAGCGGCGGCGGACCGCATCCTGGGCAGCCTGCTGCCGGGTCCGCCGACCGACGACACCGTCCTCGTGCTCGCCCGCGTCCACCACACCCGGTAGCGGACGGCACCCGCGCCGTGCACCACCCGTGGCGGTCGGCTCAGGCGCCGCGATGGCCTGCGCAGTCCAGGGTCCCGGCAGGTCTCTTCGACGGTCCCGTCGATCTCGGGAGCCGGCTGCCCGTGACCGCCGTCGGGGACGGGGCTGGTGAGCATCACTCGGCGGCTCGGCGGCTCAGCGGGTTGACGTCCGGCCGGTCGCCTGGGTAGTCCGTGTCGTCAGCCGCTGTCGGCAGTTCATGGTGGCCTTCGGTCCAGGGGTTGCTCCATCCGCACACCCCGCAGGCGTAGCGTCCGTCCAGCCCGGAGATGCGGGTGCCGCACTGGGTGCAGTCCGTCTCGGTGATCTGAGGCCCTGCCACCGGCGCAGCCGGTGTGGTGTCATTGCTCTCCGACCTCTGGGACAAGGGTTGTTGACGGCGTGTCGGACTCATCTTTCGCAGGCTACCGGCTGGATGACGCCGGCTGAGGCGTTCCCTGCGCTTGTCGATGCCTCGCGCGGGCGGGTCGCGCTCCCGCGTGCCCCGGGGTGCCGAGGCCTTCCTGTGAACGCCGGTGGGCGGCAGGCCCCTCGAAAGGATTCTGCCGCCCACCGGTCCTGGGCCGTCGATCAGGCCGCGACAGCCACGGCCTTGGGGTCGGCGCCGTACTCGTTGTCCTCGGCCTTGCCCTCGGAGGCGAGGAAGTACAGAACCACGAAGCCGCCGAGCGGAACGATGCTGAGGAGCATCCACCACCCCGAGCGACCGGTGTCGTGCAGGCGGCGCACCGCCACGGCGAGCGACGGGACCAGCGTGCCGAGGAGGTAGACCATGTAGGGGATCTGCGTCTCGAGGGCGACACCCAGGCCCAGCAGGGCGCCGGCGACCAGGACGTTGATGAGGACGAACATCCAGTATTCCTTGCGGCGTGCACGGCCGCTGAATCCGGCGTAGTTCTTGAGCACAGCCAGGTACCAGCTCACTGCGGTTCCTTCCGGGTCCCTCGCGGGATGGGTAGAGTTTCAGCCAAAGCAGGCGGAACATATGGCTCGGTGTGAGCCTTGGTCAACAGCCTTTGGGCTGTCACGGAAACGTTCATCTACCTGCGGCTCATCCGTGTCCCCCTCGATATCGACGACGGGCTTCGACCCGGGGCGAAGAATCCTCAACCATCAGAAACCAGCCAATGATTCCCAGGGTGATGCATCCGGCCTTACCCGCTCACCGGGGCGGAAGCGACGTTCCAGGCTCACCGGGGCGGAACGGGCTGCCAGTGGCCGTCGGTATGTTCACCGCATGGGTATCCATCTCTACAGCGTCGTCGCAGCCGAGGACTGGTCGGACGACGAGCTCTTCGCGCCGGTGGCCCGCGCACTCGACGACGAGCTGAGCGGACGCGGCCTGGAGCCCTTCGTGCCTTCCTTCCCGGAGCAACCCGGCCCGAGTCCCGGCCCCTTCTTCGAGGAGAAACTCAACCGGCCGATGGCGAGCCTCGCCGAACGGTGCGAGGCCCGCCCCGGCGGCCGCGAGACGAGCGACGCGCTGCTCGACTGGCAGCTGCTCGTGCCCGTCGCCCTCGACGAGGCCGTTGTGCTCCCGGTGTCGTACGAGGACGACGACACGACCACCGTGCGCAGTGCCCGGCACGCCCTCACCGCGGCACGGAGCCTCGCCGAGGAACTGCAGCTGCCGCCCGGAATACTCCGGTCGCCCGGGCAGCTCGGCATCGTCAACTGGTTCGCCGGCCCGGAAGCCGAGAAGGCCGCCGCATCCCACCCCGGTCCGTGGCAGCACGACATCGACGCGGCCTTCTACACGGCGGTGTATCTCCGGGCCGCCGAGCACGCGATCCGCTGGAACGTCCCGATCGCCTACTCCTGAGAAGCGGTTCCTCCCCCGCAACGAAATCCGGTCCGTGGTTTTTCGTTATCCCCGCGCCGGCGGCCGGTCTCCCATGTGACGGACCAGCACGAGCCGGAAGGGGACGAGCGTGCGCACCACACCTCATCGGTGCGGCCCGGCCGCAGGTCACGCCGCTGCCGCCGCTCCTGGTGAACCCGCCTGGAGCCGCGGATCGGCGGGCTTACCCGCCCCCGGACGCCGCGCCCGGCGGCACCCGGGTGCGCAGACCGCGCACCCGTGACCGCCTCGCGGGCCCGCTCCCGATGCTCCGCGTGCAAACCCATGTGAAACGTTGCGAGGAACCATTGTCCCGATCTGTTGTCGACCCGGCCGCCGACGCACAACTTGCCTGGTGCATCCGTGCCGGACAGGACACCGGAGGATGGGCCGCCGCGGAAGCCCTCCGCCGCCATCGAGCAGCCGCGATCGACTTCGCCCGCTGGTACTGCCGAGACCGGAGGACCGCCCAGAACCTCACGGACGAGATGTTCGCCCTGGTGCTCGCCGACGTCCGTGCCGGCCGCGGCCCGACCCAGGCCTGGCGGCCCTACCTGGCCGCCGCGACCCGGCGCCTCGCCGCCCGTTGGGCGGCGTCCGGCCGTGACGCGGGACTCTCCTCGGGCTTCATGTCCTGGCTCGCCACGGTTCCCGATGCGCACGGCCCCGAGTCGGCCGTGGCGGCGGCCGAGGGCGGCTCACGGATGTTCCGGGCGTTCACCGCGCTCGCGGAGCCGCTGCAGGCCGACCTCTGGGAATCCTGGAACGGACTGGGGTACCGGGCCGCAGCCCTGGCAGGACCCGGAGGGCAGGACCCGGCGGTCGCGTCGGCCTACCAGGGGCTGTTCGACGCTTACCTCCGGATCCACGTGGGCAGCGCCCCCAGCCGTGACTGCCGCCGCCTCGCCGTGGCCATGGACGACACCATCAGGCGCGGCGCCGACCACGGTGCGCAGGAACTCGTCGAGCACGCGGGGTTCTGCGGCACGTGCTCCCAGGCCTGCGCGGAACTACGCGCCGTCCACGCCGGACACCACTGGACCGTGTGCCGGGCCCTCCAGCTGTGGCCGGCCCCCGTCTCGCCCGCCGCGCGGCGGACGGACGCCACGGCCGCTATGCCGCGGGTGCCCCGTCCCCGCGCCGGGGAGCGGCCCTTCCTGCCGGGACTGCCGCGACCCTCAAGGTCACCCGAGGCGTCCGGCGGTCCGTTCCCGGTACCCCCACGCACCCACATCGGCTAGAAGGCGTCCGCCGACGACACCTTCGGGGGCGGCCGGGGGAGCGGGTGGCGGGAACCCTCTCCTATGGCGCCGAACCGGAGTTCACGCTACCGGAGGAGCAGGCGCGGGACGGGTTCCACGCCTGCCCGCGTTCCGGGGCCCCGACTGCATCCGCCTTGCTCGGGGCATCCTGGTGGCATGCAGGTGGTCCTCGGCGTCGACGCGTGCCCCGCCGGGTGGGTGGCCGTCGAACTCCATGACGCCCGCTTCGCCAGTACCCGTCTGTGCGCCGACCTCTGGTCCCTGCTCGGCCGGGCGGTGAGCGACGGTGTCGAGGCCGTGGCGGTGGACATCCCGCTCGGGCTCCTCGACACGGGCTGGCGGCGCGCGGACATCGAGGCCGCCGCCCTGCTCGGCAGACTGCGGGGAAGCGTATTCCGCGTGCCGCCCCGGGCGGTGTGGCGGGAAGAGCACTACGAGGCAGCGAGCCGCCGTTGCCGGGCACTGACCGGCGCCGGACTGAGCCGCCAGGCCTGGGGGCTCGCCGTGAAACTCCGGGAGGCGAACGAATGCCTCGGGGCCGTCGGCGGTGACCGCCTCTTCGAGGTCCACCCCGAGGTGTCGTTCTGGGCGCTCGCCGGGAGGACGCCGCTGTCGCACCGCAAGAAGACCTGGGCCGGGCAGACGACCCGGCGCTCACTGCTCGAAGCCGTCGGCGTCGTCCTTCCCGATGAGCTGGGCGAGGCGGGTCGTGTTCCGCCCGACGACGTTCTGGACGCCGCGGCCGCGGCATGGAGCGCACACAGGATCGCCCAGGGTTGCGCGATTCCCCTCCCGGACCCGCCGCAGCACGATTCCACGGGTCGGCCCGTCGCGATCTGGTACTGACGGAGCCCGCCCCTGCCCCGAGACGAGGAAACCTTCTGGCACGGGGAGCAGACTGGAACCAGCGAGAGGGGGAGCTGCCGAGCCGAGAGGCCGACGCGTTCGAAAGGCAGAGCGATGAGCGATCAGATGCCGTACGACATGCCGTACGGGACGCCGTCACAGGCCGAGGGCGAGGACCCGGACAACACCGCCGCCATCGGCGGACGTCACCCGGACGTTCTCCGGACGACCCCCTCCCAGGCAGAGGGAGAGCGCACGCAGGAAGAAGAGGCGAAGCCGACCAAGTAGGAACCGTCTGCCGGGGTCGGGAGGCGAGATTCCTCCAGGCCCCGGTCCCGGCGCGGACGGCCCTCGGTGTGTGCTCGTCGAGTCCGTGCAATGTGCGGCGCCCGTCCGCCTCGGCCGTCTCCTTCTCAGGGTGGTCCGGTTCGGTGAGCAGCCGCCGCAGGAAGGCCCGGAGACGGAGTCAGGCGGGCCCCCGGCACGGCAGGCGCGGGTCGTAGGCCACCTCGGCCTTCGGGGCCGCCGCCCCGCAGGAGTCCCCACAGGGCCGACGCGGCCGCCGGGTACGGACGGCCCCTGAAGGCACCTGGACGCCTGTGGTCAAGACCGCCGACCTCCCGGCCGCGGTGCTCGTCCGCGGCCGGGGGGTATTCGGCGGTTCCGTCACCAGGTGTGGGCGACGTCCACGATCAGCTTTTCGCCGGACTGGACCACCCGGAACGGCAGCTTCGCGCGGACGCCCAGGCCGATCTGGGTCTGGCCCTCGAAGCTCGCACCGAACCGCGTGTCCTTGAACGTGCGGTATCCGGAGATGTTCACACCCGGAAGCGACTTCCCGGCTTTCCCGCCGTACACCGGCCGGCCCGTCGCCGGATCGTAACTGGGAGCGGACACATAGATCTGGAGGATCGCGCCGCCGTTGACGGGAATCTGCTCGCCGGAGCCGTCCTGGTAGAACTTGTCGACATAGCCGACGTGGTAGCCGAGGCCACCCGTGGCGCCGCTGATGTCGAACACCATCCGGTCGTAACACGTGTTCTTGCTGGTGCTGATGTTCTTCAGCGGCTTGGCGTTCGAGCCGGTGGCCGACTTCACGCCACTGCCCCAGGCCGTCGAGCAGGCCGAAGCAGCCTTGCCCGCCTGGACGGTCGCGGCACCGGCAGCTCCCGCCGTGCCCGCCAGACCGACGCCCGCCACCGCGAGCACCACGGCCGCTTTCCTCATCAGTCGCATCGATGACCCCACTATGAATCGAGTGCAGCTACACGGAGGGGGACCCGCCCCGGGGCGGCGGCGTTCCACGCCGGTCGGCAATCGGCCGACAATAGGGCCAATCTGACGTGAACTCGGGGGTGCCGACCCGTTACGGCCCCCGACGAGCCACGGAGTCATGAGGCGCGGACGAGGGGCGTCCGTTCCGTCCGGGCCCGCGGACACCGGGGCCGGCGGACCGTTCCGTCATACCGTGCCTTCCGTGGCCGGTCCCGCCCGGTCGGGGCCCTGTGCCCGGACCTGCTGCACATGTTCCAGTGAGTCGCGCAGATCCGTGAGCCACTCGTCCGTGTGCTGCTGCACAAGACGTACGCACCAGGCGAGCGCGTCGCTGCGGCTGCGCGCCACGCCCCCCGCGATCAGGGTGTCCAGCACCTGCCGCTCGGGCTGTCGCAGACGGGTCATGACGGGGGCCGCGACATGGGTGAAGAGGGCACGGGCGCCGTTGCACTCCACGCCCCACGAGACTTTCTTGTCGAAGCGCAGCTCGGCCTCGCGGGCCACGGCGATCCGCGCATCGCGGGTCCGCTCCCGGAATTCCTGGATCCGCCCCTGGACGGCCGCGTCCCGCTCCGCGGGTGAGGCGTCCTCCGCAAGGTGCGGGGCGGGGATGGTCCCGATGACGGTGATCTCCTCGCGATCCACCGACACGTCCAGCAGGCGTTCGTAGACGTCTTCCGGCAGGCGGCCGGCGAACCAGCCGCGAAGCTTCTCGCGCCGTTCCTTTGTAAGCATGTAATCAGGATTACTCGGTCCGGGGCGCGATGCAAGGGGTGAGCCGACGGTCCTTCCCCCGGAACTCGGGAGGCGAGCCGTTCGTCTGCCAGGTGATGGCAGGCCACGCAGGGGGAGCACACATGAGTCCCGAACGGCGCATCGCGTACCGCGAAGCGCGACCCCAGGACATGGACCAGGTCGACGCGATCGACGACTCGTTCACGACGGACGCGATCTATGAGGTCAACGTCGGCGACGAAGGATTCGCCCTGCGGACCGTGGCCGTCGAGCCGCCGCTGTTGAAGACGTTCCCCGCCGACGACGACTACGAGCCGGCGGACGGACTGCATGTCGAAGTCGCCGTCGTCGAGGACGAGGTGTGCGGCTTCGTGGCCGTCGGTGTCGAGGAGTGGAACCGGCGCATGGTCGTCCACCAGATCACCGTGGCGTCGGCACACCGCGGCCAAGGAGTCGGCGCCGCCCTGATGGAGCGCGCGTGCGCCTACGGGCGCCGCCTGGGAGCACGGACGGCCTGGCTGGAGACGTCGAATGTCAACGTCCCCGCCGTCCGCGCATACCGGCGCATGGGCTTCACCCTCTGCGGTCTCGACACCACCCTCTACGCGGGCACGCCGAGTGAAGGGGAGACCGCGCTGTTCATGAGCAAGGCACTCGGCCCATGAGCGCGTCGCGCCCGCCATGGGCGATGCCCCGAAGGTGCCCTGAGCCGTACGGAGCCGGCGGTGACGTCGTACGGAGCCGGCAGACAGGCGATTCAGCCGCCGCCAGGGGTGTCCAGGGCCTTGGCCATGACCAGTTCCCTGCCCACGCCATCGGGCAGCAGGTCGCCGAGTTCTGCGGTGTCTGCGAAACCATGGCGCTCGTACAGGGCGATGGCCGCACCGTTCTGCGGCCGCACGGACAGCCGCAGTGTCGTGGCCCGCGTGTGCACCGCCCAACGCTGGACCTCACCGATCAGGAGGTCTCCCACTCGTCGGCCGCGGACGGCGGGGCTCACCCACAACGAGATCAGTTCCACGGAGTGCGCCGTCTCGGTGGGAACGCCGCTGACCATCCCGACCGGCCGGCCGTCGAGCACCGCGAGGACGTTGTGCGAGCCGGGAATCGCCAGACGCGCCCGCCAGCGCTCCTCCCGATCCCCGTCGCCCTGCCACTCCGCCGGCGTCGAGCCGAACGCATACGGCGCCTCGGCGAGCGCTGCGAGTCGCAGTCGGCGCCAGTCCTGCCAGTCCTCCGGGTGCAGGACACGTATCTCGATCACGACGTGACAGTGCCTCGTGGCAGACCGCCCCGGCAACCGAATTCGGGGCCGGACGCCGTCGGGTCTCCACGCCGGACCGGATGTGATCACCGCTGCGTATGCTGTCGGCATGGTGACGTTGGAGCGGCTGCGGGCCGACCATGCGGATGCCCTGCTCGCCTTCGAGCGGGAGAACCGGGGGTACTTCGCCCGGTCCGTGCCGGATCGCGGGGACGCGTACTTCGCCGATTTCGCCTGCCGCCACCGTGCCCTGCTCGCCGAGCAGGAGACCGGCGTGTGCCATTTCCACGTCGTCGTCGACGAGCACGGGAGCCTGATCGGCCGGGTCAACCTCGTGGACGTCGGGGACGGGTCCGCCGAACTCGGCTACCGGATCGGAGAGCGTGCGGCAGGCAGGGGCGTGGCGACGGCCGCGGTCGGGGAGGTGTGCCGCCTCGCCGCCACGGCGTACGGCCTCTCCACGCTGACCGCGGTCACCACCCTCGACAATCCGGCGTCCATGACCGTGCTCGGCCGCAACGGGTTCACCGCCGTCGAGGACATCAGCGTCGACGGCCGCCCGGGGGTGCGCCACCACCGCCGGCTCACCACCGTGACGTGAGGCGCGACCGCACGGGTCGAGGCGGCCTCGGGACTCGTCCGGTCCCGGCCGAGGCGTTCCCTCCGGACACCGAAGGGAACGAATGGTGCTCGTGCGCCACGCCCCAGCGTCCCTGCTCCTTGCGCAGCCCGATCGTGAGCCGCAGACGGTTCTGCGGCTGCTCGGCCGCTCCGGCTCGGTGCCGCAGAGCAGCAGAGCGTGCGCGAAGGCGACGTCGTCTCCGGCGGTGACGTCCAGCGTCACGATCTCGAACGACGCACCCTGCGCCTGGTACGCGAAGAACGGCGGCCACGAGTCCCGGTAGGCATCGGTGCCGCGCACGCCCTCGTAGGGCGGTGGAACGTCGAACATCACGATGTCGGCCGCGTGGTCCACCAGAACACCGTCGACGTCGCCTCGGTGCGCCGCCTCCACCCACCGGTCGATCAAGGTACGAATCTGCTCTTCGTCGTCAGACATGACCGACCTCACCGCCCTTTCCGGCCAGGTATCGTCGCGCCCATCGCCACCGATGTGCGCGCCTTCCACCGGTGAGGACACCTCCGGGCGGCGAAACGCATCGACGTGAGCCCGGCGGCGCGAGCGGGAGTGGGGTACGGGCGCGGGTGCCGTCGGCTACCCGGCCGGCAGGAGCGGCCAGGGCTCCACGAGCCACAGCCGCTCCTTCGCACGCCGGTCAGAAGTTGCCGTAGTCGACCTGCCACGTGGGCAGGCCCATCCGGCGCCAGACGGCGACGACACGGTCACGGTCGTCGAGACTGACGCGCACCGCGAACCGGTGACGGACGTGCCGGTCGAAGAGTTCGGCCTTCACCACGTCGTCGCGGCGGCCGTCGCCGGCGGCGCGCATCCACAGCTCGTCGTACGGGACGTCGTACCGGCGCAGCCACGCCTCCGTCATCTCGCGGTGCT
The DNA here is from genome assembly GCF_055573115.1 of Streptomyces sp. NPDC030222. Lineage (NCBI taxonomy): Bacteria > Bacillati > Actinomycetota > Actinomycetes > Kitasatosporales > Streptomycetaceae > Streptomyces > Streptomyces sp. NPDC030222. Next base: position 33,121 of record NZ_JBVICA010000004.1, on the reverse strand, counting down.
CCTCGCCGCGCCCGGAGAGGAGCACGATGACATCGCCGTCCGCACGGCGGAACGAGCACAGGGCGCCACGCACCGCCACGTTGACCCGGTCCTCGTCGCAGCGGCTGAAGTCGTAGGGGCCCCGGTCGCCCCTGATGGCCAGCGTGCCGTCGATGTCGCACATCACCGCCGACGGGAGTGCCGGATCGGCGGTGTACGGCTCCACGGGAGGCTGGTCGTTGAGCCACTCGTCGGTGAGCCGCCAGCCTCCCTTCCTCGCCTTGAGGTGCTTGTCCGCCAGGATCCGGATGATCTCCTCGCCGACCGGCCTGTCCCGTGCGGCGTCCCGCCGTATGCACTCCTCCAGCGGCACGTCGGTGAAGTCGTGCACGACGAAGGTGGCCTGTCCGGCCACGGCGGCCTTCAGGCGCTTGGGGATGTGCGGTGTCAGGTGCGTGTTGTCCACGACGGCGTCGAAGCCGTCGTCGACGGCCGCCCGTACGGCCGCGTCCTGGACGGCCAGCACGGTCTGCTCGTGCGGGTGCGACCGTCTGCCCCCGGGTGCCGGGATGTCGAGCATCGCCCGCAGGTCGTCGAGGTTCACACGGCGCATCCGGCCCTCGGACTCCGCCTGCAGCCTGCGTGCGGCGGTGGTCTTCCCCGATGCCGGGAGCCCCGTCATGACGTGTACGACGGGCACGGTCAGTTCTCCTCGTCGGTGGTGAAGGGATCGGCCGCCTCGGGCCTGACGGAACGGTACGTCACGAGTTCGGTCGGACGCCCGTCCAGGCGCAGGAACATGGCGGGGCGGACGGCAGGATCGGGCAGCGCCTTGACCGCGCGGGCGAACGCCCCCCGGTCTCCCGTGAACGGCGCGAGCGACCGGAACGCCTCGTCGATCGACCGCTCCCGGTCCGCCACCTCCTTCTCGATCCGTGCGATCACCGTGCGCACCCAGGCGTCGAACTCGTCCGGCACCTGCTCCAGCAGCGCGTCCAGCGGCTTGCCGCCGGATGCCTCGATCTCCGCGGCAGAGCAGCCCAGCGCCTGGCCCAGCTGCTTGACGGGCGCAGTGGAGAAGCGCTGAACGCCGTGACTGCGCCAGATGTCCCGCTCGGTGACACCCGTGAGCACCTTGTGGAGGCGTACGTATTCGGAGAGCTTCGCCTTGGCCCGTACCCCCGATGCGAAGCGCAGCACGAAGCCCTCCGCATCGGTGCCGGTCGCGGCACGGCCACCGGGCAGCCGGTTGGAGTCGGCCAGAGCGAGCAGTTCGTCGAGGGGCATGGCGGGCCACGCGGTGACGACGGAGCCGATGCCCTCCCAGTCGGCCGCCGCGTCGGCCAGGGGTATCTCCGTGCCGTCCCCGGCGAAGGCGGCGAGGAGCACCAGATCACGGCGGTCGCCGTAGTCGACCACGATGCGGTTCTGCGGGTAGAGGATCTCGGCGAGGTACGTCACCCCCGGCACCAGCGCGGACGTGTCCTTGCCGTCGAGCAGACGCTGCGCCCAGGCCGCCTGGGTGCTGATGAACGATCCCTTGGATGCGACCCGCCATCTGCCGGAGTAGTGGAAGACCACGGCGAGGCTGCCGTCGACCTTGTCGTACACCTCGAACGGCTCGTCCGGGAGCGCAGGAGCGTACGGCAGCCCGGACTCGTGCTCGGAGACGTTGAAGAACTTCGGCAGCGGAAGCGCGACGACCTCGCCCGTGGTGTCGTCGGCGACCAGCCCGCGGCAGCGCGTGGTCACCCGGTTCCACACCCGCTCGTACTGGCAGGTCCTCGTGTACGTGTAGATGGACAGCGGCAGTCCGGGGTGCCGCTTGCGGGTGACGTGCCCCGCGTCGAGGGCCTGCGCCAACTCGTCCGGCGGCAGCAGCTCGTGGAGCGTCAGGTACGCCCTGCTCATGTGTTCCTCCCGTGAATGGGCCTCGATTCTCACGTGCGGAGGGCGTGGGTGAGTACTCATTTAGGCTGCTTCGTTTGGATCATTGGTTTGTCGGTCCGGTGTGGCGTCGACCGTCGCGCAATGGGCGCGGACCGAGCCGTTGCCCCCGGCCCGGACCCCGAAGCGGGGCGATCCGAGCAGACTGTGGGTCAGGAGTCGGGTCGAGCACCCCACGCGTGGTGGAGAGCCGACTGCACGTCATCGCCGAGAACGAAGTGCGTCGTCCCGCCTGGCAGGGTGGGCAGCTCAGCCCAGTGAGTCACGGTTTCATCACTGGGAGAGCCGTACGGCAAACGGACGACCCCGTCGGAGTCTACGAAGCAGTCTCGGTGCTCCGCCCCGTCCTCACTCCGGTGCAGAGTCGTGAAGTACATCGGCCTCACCAGCCAGAATTCCTCACCCAACGCCGTATCGGACCCGGTGGCACCGTCAACCGGATACCGGCCCGTGATCGCTGCTGCCACCGGGTAACCGCACCGAGGCAGCCTCTCGCGTGCGTCGACCCACGTCACCACGGTGTTCAGATTCGTCATCGCCACCCTCGCTCAGGCACTCGGCAGGTCGTCCACTGTCCGTACGCTCTTCTGCACGTACACCGGCGCGTCGGCAAGGGCACTGCCCCCGACCTCGGCATCCGGCAAGACCGCCCGGCGCTCGCGAAGGTTGCCCGAGCCGGACAGGTACACCCACCGCGATACGGTCTGGAACGTGAAGGCGTTCGCGTCTTCACCTCGCGGTGACCGCGCCACCGGCCACCCGCTTCGGGGTCCGGTCGGCGACCGACAGCGCTATCCGTGCCCACTACACGTCGGTCGACGGCACACCTGGACCGACGTTCTCATAGTCCGAACGAAACAGCCGGCCGTGGAAACCGGTGGCGACGGTACCGGAGCGCCTGCCCTCCGTTTCGGGGCGCACTCTCCATGACGCCCTCGAAACGGGAACTGCTGTTCTCGGCCACACGTCTCCATCGTTGAACAGGCCGCGATCGGCGGGCCGTTGGAGGAAGGGGCGGCAATGTCCGTCACACTCGGCGAAGAGATCATGCTGCTGTCACTGGACGACGAGTCCGGGAAGACGAAGCAGCAAACGACCGCCGCCTGGGCCGTCGCGGGCGGCGTCCTGCTCGACCTGGCGATCATGGGCCGTGTCACGGTCACGGACGGGCGCCTGGTGGTGAGTGATACGTCGGTGACCGGAATCGGGCTCCTCGACGGCCGGCTCCGGCTGCTGGCCGACTGGACCGCGGGCAGGAGCGGTCGGCGCAAGGTCGTGGACTGGCTGATGAAGGACCAGTCCAAGGCCGTGGCGGCGACGGTGGAGAGTCTGTGCGGCCGGGGCCTGGTCGTCGAGGAACGGCACCGCGCACTCGGGCTCTTCCCCGTGAGCCGCTACCCGGAGGCGGACGGCAGCGTGGAGCGGGAGGTGCGCGACCGGCTGACCGCGGTGGTGCTGCACGGCTCGGAGCCGGACGAACGCACCTCGGCCCTCATCGGACTCCTGTACGGCGCCGCTCTGCACAAGCTGGCGTTCCCCGACCTGCCGCGGAAGCAGGTCGGGCCCCGCATGGCGGAGATCGCCAAGGGCGGCTGGGTGGGGGAGACCCTCCAGGACTCCATCCGCGCCATGCAGGCCGCGGTCATCGCGGCCAGCACGGCGGCCGTCGCGACCACCGTGATCTAGCGGGCGCCCGGCGGCGCGGTCCCGTCCGCGCCGCCGCGTACGCCGAGCCGGGCCAGGGGCTCGCGGGTGCCGGATGGTACTCGCTGGTTCCGGCCGTCGGGCCGTCCGGCCGCAGGGCCGTCCGACCGCACAGCCGCGCGACTCGGCGTATCGAATCCGGACCGCCATGACGCCCGGCACCAGGGACAGCATCGCGGCCGTCGTCGTGGCCGTCCCGTGTACCCCGTGAGGCAATGGGGCCCGTCGCTCCTTCAGCCCAGGCCGACGAGCGCTCCACTCCCGATGCCCACAAGCTGAATGCCGGGAATGACCCAGCCGTCCCGGAAGGGCTGACGCATGAAGCCGGCCGTCGATCTGAATCGGTGCCAAGGGTATGCGCAGTGTGCGTTCCTGGCCCCGGACCTCTTCACGTCGCACGGCGAGGAGGCCCTGCTCTACAACCGTCACGCCGAGGAGAGCGAGCGCCGGCACGTCATCCAGGCCGTGGCCGCGTGCCCCGTCGGGGCCATCCACATCGACCAGGTGGACGAGACTGCAGCACCCCGGGAGGCGTCCCGTGACCGTTGACGGAAACCTGCAGAAGTTCAGGAACGAAGGCCGGATCGTCATCGTCGGCGCTTCGCTGGCGGGCCTCAGGGCTGCCGAAACGCTGCGCGAGGAGGGCTTCTCCGGATCCCTCACGATGATCGGGGACGAGCCCTACGAGCCCTACGACCGGCCGCCGCTGTCCAAGGCGGTCCTCCTGGGCAAGGCCGCGGCGGAGCACACGGCCCTGCCGCGGCGCCGCGTCATCGATGCCGACTGGCGGATCGGGGTCCCTGCCTCCGGGCTGGACATGGCCGCCAAACGGGTGCGTCTGGCCAATGGTGACGAGGTCGAGTACGACAGGCTGCTGATCGCCACCGGCGTCCGGTCGAGGCCGTGGCCCCACGAGGCGGAGGCGGAGCTCGACGGCGTCTTCACCCTCCGCTCGCGCGACGACGCGGTCCGGCTGCACCGGCGGCTCACCGACGGAGCACGGCGGGTGTTCGTCATCGGCGCGGGCTTCACCGGTTCGGAGATCGCGTCGGCGTGCCGAGAGCAGGGACACGAGGTGACCGTCGCGGAGCGGGGCAACGCCCCGCTCGTCGGCGCCCTCGGCGGCGTCATCGGCGAAGTGGCCGCAGAACTGCAGCGCGAGAACGGTGTGGACCTTCGCTGCGGCGTCATGGTGACCGGCCTCGAGGGCGACGCGACGGGACGCGTCCGTGCGGCCCATCTGTCCGACGGCACCACCGCCGAGGCGGACGTCGTGATCGTCTCGCTGGGTGCCACACGTAACACCGAATGGCTCGCCGGATCCGGTCTCGGCGCCGGCCCCCGCGGCATCGCCTGCGACGCCGGCTGCCGGGCCTTCGACATCCGCGGCATCGTCACCGACGACATCTTCGTGGCCGGTGACGTCGCACGGTCCCCGCACCCCCTGTTCGGTTACCAGTTCCTGTCCCTGGAGCACTGGGGCAACGCCGTCACCCAGGCAGAGATCGCGGCACACAACATGATCAGCGAGAGCGTCGACCGCCGCCCGCACATGCAGGTCCCGTCCTTCTGGTCCTCCCAGTTCGGAGTGAACATCAAGTCCGTCGGTGTCCCCTCCATGGGCACGGAGATCCTCATCACACAAGGCTCCCTGAACGACCGCCGCTTCACCGGCGTGTACGGCTACCAAGGCCGCGTCATCGGCGCCGTCACCTTCGACCACGCGCGGTGGCTGCCGTTCTACGAGCACCTGATCGAGACCACCACGCCGTTCCCGCCGCCCTTCCCGACGCTCGACCAGGGCATGGACGGACGCCGTGCCGTACCGGCCGACTTCCCCGACCCGGCGGTCCCCACCCACGGCCCGACCGTCACCCTCAGCGGCTACGCGCCGGACGACCGGCGGATGACCTTCGCCCCCGCACGGCACTGACTCCCCCCGACCGTCGGGACAACGTCCAAGGACAGGCCATGACGCAATCGCTCCTGCGGCAGATCACCGACTTCGACAACAGGGCAAACCCCTATCCCCTGTACGAGCAGCTGCGGAAGACCCCGGTGGTCCACGACGCCGACGGCGCCTACCTCGTGAGCACCTACTTCGAGATCAGGAACCTCCTCCACGATCCCCGTCTCAGCTCCGACATGCGCAATCTGGCCACGCCCCCCGTCGAGCTGTCCGAGGACGGGGGAGGGGCACTGCCGCCGAGCTTCCTACGCCTCGACCCTCCGGAGCACGACCGCCTGCGCCGCATGGCGAACCGCTCGTTCGGACCGCCGCACTCCCCTCGGCGCATCCACGAGATGCGCGGCGAATTCAAGGGCATCGTCACGGACCTCGTCGACGGCATCGAGGGCACCGAACGCATCGACCTGGTCGACCAGTTCTCGTATCCCTTCCCCGTCACCGTGATCTGCCGACTGCTCGGCGTGCCCCGCGAGGACGAACGCCGTTTCCACGGCTGGGCCGACACCCTCGCCGCCACCCTTGATCCGAATCCCGGTGACGACCCCGCCGCACGGGCCCAGCAGGCCCAGCAGGCCCGGACCGAACTCGGCATGTACCTGGCCGGACTGATCGAAGAGCGCCGCACGACGCCGAGGAACGACATGCTCTCCGAGCTGGTCCTCGATCAGGGGCCGGACGGCACCATGACGACCATGGAGGTGCTCAGCACCGCCGTCCTCCTGCTCATCGCCGGCCACGAGACGACGGTCAACCTGATCACCAACGGCATGCTCACGCTGCTTCGCCACCCCGAGGTCCTCCGCCGGCTGGGCAAGGAGCCGGAACTCGCCGTACCCCTGGTCGAGGAACTGCTGCGGTACGAACCTCCGGTGCAACTGGTGCCGAACCGCGTTCCCGTCACGGACATCGAGGTCTGCGGCGTCACCATCCCGAAGGGCTCCTCGGTCTGCCTCGTCGCGGCCTCGGGCAACCGCGACCCCAAGCGCTTCCACGACCCGGACGTCTTCGACCCCGACCGCCAGGACAACCAGCACCTCGGATTCGGCAGCGGCATCCACAGCTGCTTCGGGGCTCCCGTCGCCCGCCTGGAGACACAGTTCGCCCTGACCGAACTGGCCCGCCGACTGGTCAACCCCCGCCTGCTGGAGGACCCGCCGCCCTACCGGCAGAACGCGGTGCTGCGCGGCCCCCGCCACCTCCACATCGCCTGCGACGACATCCGGCCCTGAGCTCCGCGCAGCCGGTGACGTGGGGATGAGCCGCACCGCGGAAGCCGCGGTACTGCTCAGCCCCTGCTGTCCACTACCTTCGACGCGCCGAGGTGAACTTTCCATTCGGCATGAGCCTGGCCGCGGCCACGATGGCCTTGTACCGGGCGTCGGGCACGCTCACCGTGCGTCCACGGGACAGATCACGGATCGCGGTCCTCACCACCTCGTCGGCGTCCAGCCACATCCATTCGGGGATGCCGCGCACATCGATACCCGCCCTCTGGTGGATTTCGGTGTGGACGAACCCCGGACACAGAGCCATGAGCCGTACCCCGGAACCTTCGAGACCGCGGGCCAGACTCCGGGTGAAGCTCACCACCCACGCCTTGCTCGCCCCGTAGGTGCCGCCGTTTGTGAAGGCGGCCACGGAGGCGACGTTGATCACGCAGCCCTTGGCCCGTTGGCGCATGGTCTCGGTGGCCGCCCCGGTCAGCCGCAGCACGGCCTCGCAGTGCACCTTGAGCATCCTCAGTTCGTCGGCCATCGGCACCTCCCCGAACGCCCCGCGCAGGCCGAAGCCGGCGTTGTTGACGAGCACGTCGACCGGCCGCTCCGGGTCCCGGAGGCGTGCGGCGACGTTCTCGATGCCCTCGTCCTCGGACAGGTCGGCCGGCAGCACCTCGGCGGTCACCCCGCACGTACGCCGGATTTCGTCGGCCGTCGATGCCAGCCGCTCCTCGTTGCGCGCGACGAGCACGACATCGTGGCCCAGGTCTGCGAGACACCGGGCGAAGGCCGCGCCGAGCCCCGCGGTGGCCCCCGTGACAAGCGAAGTCGTCATGCCCTGGAGGCTAGGACGGGCGGAGGCACCTGCCCCGGTGACGCGCGGAACGCATGCCAGGTAGTGCCGGGTATCGCCCAGCGCGTCCCCGACCCAGGTGGCGGCTGCCTCGATAGCATGTCTCACATGCCCGGAAGATGTCATTGAGTCCGCGCGTCATCGCACTCCTCCGGGCCTTCGGCATCACCCTGCCCATAGCCCTGGCGGTCGTCTTCGGTGACCCCGGACCCGGACTGGCGAGTTCCTTCGGCGCCTATCTGATGATGTGTGCCTTCTCCTCGCTGAAGGAACGCCCGCGCGTCACGGTCCTGGTGGGCGGGGCGGCGACCCTGACCCTGGCGGCCTCGGCCGGAGCCGCCGCCTCGGCGGAACCGGGCCCCGTGCTGGTGGGCACAGCGCTCGTCGCGGCGTTCCAGGGGTTCCTGGAAATCGCCGGCGGGCCCTGGCGGATGACGGCCGCGATGTCCGTCCTCGCCTTCCTGCTGGCGGGCGCCGATCTCCCCGACGGCACACCGTGGTGGACGTACGCGGCACTGTTCGGCGCGGGAACCCTGTGGCAGGCGGGCGTGATCCTCGCGACGTCCCGCAACGGGACGGGCAGCGGGGCCCTCGCCGAACTCCGCCAGTTGCGCGGCCGGCTGCGGCCCGGAGTCCCGTTCGCCTCCACGCTCGTGGTCACCGGTGCACTCGCGGTCGCCACCGGGTGGCTCATTCCGGTCCAGCACGCGGTGTGGCTCGCCACCACGGCGCTCAGGGTCGTCAAGCCCGCGGTGGAGGAATTCCGTGCCCGCGTCGCCGCCCGGGTGCTCGGCACCGCCGGCGGCGGTGTCATCGCGGCTCTCCTGCTGACACCCGTGGTCCCGAACCTGCTGCTCGCAGGCATCGTGTGGGTGGCGATCTGGGTGATGCAGCTCGTGACGGCGGCCCGGTACGGCTGGTGGACCCTGTGCCTGACCGTCGTCGCCCTCGTCTTCGGCATGGAGCACGGCGCCGGGGGGTGGGAACTCGCCGCGCAGCGCATCGGGCTGACGGTGGCCGGGGTACTCCTCGCGCTCGCCGTGCACGGGCTGCAGACCGTCGCTTTGGATCTGATCCCCGGGAACCGACGGCGTCCCACTCTGCCGTCCTCGCAGCGGGCGGGCCCCTCCGGATCCGAACGGTGACATCCGCGCCGCGCCCTTTGGGTGAGGCTCTCATCCGCCTTTCGGAACGTCGACACGGATACGTACGGCGCGTTCACGAAGCCGAGCCGGGCGGCGGCCGTGCATGATGTCGTCGTGGAGCACCGGTGTTCCCGATACTGAAGGCCGTGTCCAGGCGTTCCCGGACGGAGATGCGACAGGGCCCGCGGACCGCCGGCGCCGGGTGCGGGACCTCTGCGACGTCAGCGGGAAGGACCGGCGGTGACAGGGTCGCTTTCGGGAGGGAACGGCGATGAAGCCGGCGTCGGCCGGTACGGCGGGGAGCTGTTCGAGTCGGCGCATCCCGGGGAAGCCGACCGCATCGACTACGGCGCGCTGGCCTTCGACCCCGTCACCCGCAACCGCCTGCGCACGCTCGGCGCCGGGCCCGGGTGGCGATGCCTGGACGTCGGTGCCGGCACGGGGACGGTGGCGCGGTGGCTGGTGGAAGAGGCAGGCGTCGACCAGGTGGTCGCCCTGGACCAGGACGCCACGAGTCTGGCCCCGCTGGCAGGCCCCCGCCTGCATGTGCGCACCGCAGACCTTCGTGACGAGGACCTGGACCCGGGCACCTTCGACCTGGTGCACGCCCGCTTCGTTCTCATGCACCTGCCGGGGCGGCGGAGCCTCGTGTCCCGCATGGCCCGCTGGCTCGCACCTGGAGGCTGGCTCGTCCTCAGCGACGCAGTCGAGGTGCCGGATGCCCGGGACACCGCGTCCGACTACCGGCGGACCATGGACGCGATGTGGCAGGCGCTCAACGAAACGATCGGTACCGACATCACCAGCGTGCCTTCGTACCCGCACTTTCTGCGTGAGGAAGGCCTGCACGACGTGGCGGCGGAACTGCACTGCCCACCGCTCACACCGGGCGAACCACTCACCGCTTTCTGGTCCGAGACCTGGAAACGGATGCTTCCCGCCCTGGAGACGACCGGACGAGCCGACGCCGCGACACTACGCGAGGTGCTGGCCTATCTGTCCTCGCCTCGGCTCGCAGAGCTCGGGCCCGGCATGCTGACGGCGTGGGGGCGGCGCGCCCGGTGACTCGTGTGTCTACGAGTTGTCACTTCCTTGAGGCCATCCACCGCCCTCTGCATTGAACTTCTGTTGTGCGAAACCACCTTCTGGACCCCGGGGATAGCGGATACTGGGTGCGATCGTTCAACTTGTATACGCAAGGAGGGGTTTCATGCGTAGGACGTTAGGAATGGTGGGGGCGGTCGCCGCTGTGGCGCTGTGCGCAGGGGGTGCGGCGCACGCGTCGCCCGCGGAGCCGGCGGGCGGGGGCGAGCCGGCGCCCGGATGCGTGCAGTACACGACCAGCTGGCGCTACACGTACGTCAACAACAGCTGTGGCACCACACATTCGGTCACCGTGGAGTACCTGGACGGCACCGTGGTGCCCTGCCGTGACGCCTACCCCGGCAGCACCGTGACGTTCCCGGGCTACGGCACCAGCGGCAACCAGGTGCTCGGCGTGCGCCTCTGCACGACCACCGCTTCCTGATCGCCCGGCGGGGCCTCCGCTCCTGATTCGCCCGCCCCCGTTCCGGACCCATGCGCCCAGTGGGCCGCCGAGCGGCTCCGGAACGGGTGCGCAGCGGACTCCGCCGTCGCCGGATCCGCGCCGGACCCTCTGCCGCCCGCTGTCCGTTGTCCGTTGTCCGCCGCCTGCCGCCTGCCGCCTGCCGCCTGCCGCCTGCCGCGAGCCGGGGAGTCGGCCGTGGACTCTGTGCCTTCAGTGTTCCCAGAGCAGGACCATGACGTGTGATGCTCCGGTGAACCTCGCTCACCGGCCGTCTGTGCAGGGGACGACGTTCGCGATGCTCGGGGTTCACCCGGTTTCTGGTAGTTCACGACGGAGCACAGGATTCCCGATCTCTTCATGAAGATTGACCATCCGACAAGGCACCACGGACGGCGCATTCACGTCTTCCTCGGCGACCGACACCGGCGGTGGGGGCGACACCCGATCGCGTCCCCCCGCTGGGCCAGTTCGACGGAGGAACATCACACATGCGCACCACCATGCTCCGAGGGCGTCCGCGGGGCCGGGCTGCCGCGGCGGTCTCCGCCGTAGTTGCTACGGCCACGGCCTTCCTGCCCGTCGCAGAGGCGAGCGCCGCGGCCGATCCGGTCAGCGTCGTGTCCTACACCGCCAAGGAGCGCACGGACTCGCTCGGCTACTGGACACCGGCCCGAATCAAGAAGGCCGGTCAGTCCGTGGACCTCGGGCCGACAGGTCCGTTGAGCAAGCCGTGGAGGGGCACGTCGCTGAAGACCGTCGGACGGCTGTTCTTCGTGAACGGTGACGGCGTCGACTCGTGGTGCACCGCGACCGCCGTCACCAGCGGCAATCGCTCGGTGGTCATGACCGCGGGCCACTGCGTGCGGCGTGGCGCCGCCCCCGACTACACGTACACCGAGATGGTCTTCGCGCCCGGGTACGGCAAAGGCAAGGCTCCCAACGGTCTGTTCGCCGTGCGCTCCACCATGACGCCGCGCACCTGGGCGGAGGACGCGGTGAACGATGTGGCCGCGCTGGTCGTGGACCCCGTCGGCGGCAAGAAGCTCACCGACGCCGTGGGCGCGCAGGCCATCGCGTTCGACCAGCCCGTCGGTGGCAGGGCCATGGCCTTCGGCTACCCGGCCACCAGCCCGCAGCGCGGCGAGGAGCTGCTCGTGTGCACCGGCACGGCCAAGAAGGCACCCGGCGGAGAGCAGCGCGTGCCGTGCGACATGTCCGGCGGCGCGAGCGGTGGTCCGTGGTTGACCGGCTTCGATGCCGCGACCGGCAAGGGCACGCTGATCTCGGTCAACAGCCACGGCGACGGCCTCGACCAGAGCACCCATATGTACGGGCCGGTGTTCGGCAAGGCCGCACGAGCGGTGTACGACAAGGCCCAGCGCGCCTGAGACCGGGTGTGACGGCACGCGGACGGGAGCGGGCGCAGCGTCGCGCTCCCGTCCTTGCCGTGCACGGTGGTGACGCCGGTTGCAAGACGACGATGACCGCCTGCAATGGGGTGGGCCCGGCTCGGGTCCGGAATCCGTCGCTGCTCCCGCAGGTCGTGGGGGGTGTGGCTGAGCAGCCAGGACCCGTGGGCTCCGGGCGTGTGGGCCACGGCTTGTCCTCGTGCCACAGCAGCGGTCCGTCGACGGAACCGCCGGCGATACTTGGCGCGGCTTCACCAGTGGCTGTCGGCAGCGCATCCTTGGTCCATGGCCATGGCACTGCTCCACCAGCACTACCCCGAGCTGCGTGACACCCTGCCGCACATCCGCCTTGGGTCGGCCCCCACCCCGGTCCGGCCGCTGCCCTCCCTCAGCACCGGGCGCGCCGACCTGTGGCTGAAGGACGAGGGGGCCTTCGGCCACGGTGGCTGGGGCGGCAACAAGATCCGCAAGCTGGAATGGCTCATCCCGGACGCCCGGCGCCTGGGCAGGCGTACCGTCCTCACCTTCGGCGGGCTGGGCACCAACTGGGGGCTCGCCGCCGCACTCTACGGGCGCGAACACGGCCTTGCGGTCGCCCTGGCCCTCATCGACCAGCCGCTCGACGACCATGTGAGCGCCCAGCTGGAGCGGCTGAAGCACTCGGGTGCCACCCTGCATTTCACGCGCAGCCGGGCCCGTACGATGGCCGCCCTTCCGCTGCTGCTCGTGCGGCACACCACCGGACGGCACCTGCCGTATGTGCTTCCCGCCGGCGGATCCTCTCCCGTAGGGACCCTCGGATACGTGGAGACCGCACTGGAGCTCGCCGCCCAGATCCGCTCGGGAGTCCTCCCGACACCCTCGCACATCGTCACTGCCGTCGGATCGGGCGGCACGGCCGCGGGCCTGCTGCTGGGCCTGCGGCTCGCAGGACTGCCGACCCGTGTCCTCGGAGTAGTGGTCAACGACGAACTCCGGCTGGACGGCCCCGCACTGCTCGGGCTCGCACGACGCACCGAGAGGCTGCTGCGGCGGCGCGGCGCCTCGCTGCCCGCGCTGCGCCGCACCGCCGACGACCTGGTCCTGGTACGCGACTGGCTCGGCCCCGGCTATGGGCATGCCACCCCCGAGGGCACGCGGGCTCAGGCGATTGCGTGCGAAGGCGAAGGCCTGGCCCTGGACCCCGTCTACACCGCCAAGGCGATGGCCGCGACGATGACGCTTGAGGAAAGCGGCTGGTTCGGCAGCGGGCCCGTGGTGTTCCTCCACACCAACGGCCCGCGTTGAAGGACGCCGCCGAACCCCCTCACGGCCACGGGGTCCGGCGGTGGGTGCCGCCGTCGGTCTGCGGTCTCCAGGGCGTCGAGGGAGGGAAGCCAGCGGGCGCCTCACCCGAGCCGCATGTGTGCGATCGTTCGGTTGGCTCAGCCGAGCGGTGCCTGGTACAGCCCACGGCCGGCGCGCTGGGCGCGGGACGTGGCGACGAGCCGGTCGAGCGTACTGCGGACGGCGTTGATGCTGCCCGAGGTGTGGTCGCGGCCGATCGCCTGGGCCACGTCCCGGGCACGGAGCTGAGTGCCCGCATTGCCGGTGAGGAAGGCGATCACCTGCTCGGTGAGGCCGCCTGAATCCTTCGGGGGCGCAGCAGGATGGGTGCGCCCTGTGCGCGCCGTCCTCGACGCCTTGGCACCTGTGGGCCTGGTGGATTTGTGTGACGAATTGCGTACCGCTCGCTTGCCTGCCGCAGACGTCGTACCCTCCTTGCTCGCCCTGGTGCCGACCTGTCGTGCCCGGCGAGGCGATGCCGGGCTCTCGGAACCCACCGCGCCTTCGTCCGCGGGCGTGGCTGCCGCCTGCGTCTCGGCAACGGGTGCTGCCGGCTCCGGCACATGTGTTTCGGCCTCCGGCGTCGCATCGGCAGTGGGCTCGACCGAGGCCACGGGTGCTGCGGAGACCTGCGGGACATCGGTCTCGGCGTCGCGGGGGTGTGGGACGGCCGTCACCGGGACAACTGTCGTCGACAGTGCGCTCAGTGCCGTCAGGGCACTACGGACCGATTCCAGCCGCTCGGATACGGCGGCAAGTTCCTTCTGCAGAGACTTCTGGTGTTCCTCCAGTTGAGGAAGCTCCGCCTGCAGCAGAGCAGTTGTTGCGTCGATGCTGTCCGCCGTGGTGACCGCTGCTGTCATGGTGCGCTCCGGAGAAGTGAAGGCCGGCATCCTGAGACAAACTTGGTGTGACTGCAGAGTATGACTGCTGAACACTGAATGGCACATACATAACTGCCGAATGACCACCGATGACACGACGAATGACGGGACGGACACCGGCACCTGTCACTTCCGGACGGTCTGGGGAATGGCCAGGGCAAACCGCCGGCGGGACCGAAGTCGTGGTGAGCAGGGCCCTGGCGCTTCTGCCCCAATCCCGCGTTCCACCCCCACTGAACTGCTGCCGGTCGGGGTGGAACGCATGGTGCGTCCCGCCTAAGGCGGCGGCGTCGCCTTTCCCGGTCTGCGGTGGGGCCGGGGAACGACTCGGTGGAGGGCGGGCCACCGTGCGCAACGGCCGGCGCACGGTGCGGGATGAGCCGTGGCGCGGAGTGGTCCGACGCCGACCCGGGCGGTTCTCGTTGCTCGTGCCGAGAGATGGAACGAGATCTGGAGGTGCATGGCCTGACGAGGACCGCGAAGCACACCATGACGGCTGTATCCACGCCTGTAGGGGCTGGCGGCGCCGCAGCCGGCTGCACACGTCTGCTGCGGCACCTTTCGAAGCCGGTCACCGGCTTGCGGCCGCGGACGCGGCTCAGGCCGTGGTGTGGGGGCAGGCGGTCGTCCGGACCGGACTGCGCGTTGTGGCGTGCCGGGTTGGGTCCTGTCTGTTTCAGTTGCCGGAGAGGCTGATGGCCTGCGCCGGGCACGCCCTGGCAGCCTCCTTCACCAGGGGGTCCCCGGCACCGTCCTCACGGCCCGGCAGTACTGTGCCGAACCCGTCGTCGTCCTGGGTGAACACCGCAGGGGCGGTAACCGCACACTGTCCGCTGCCGATGCAGGTGTCACTGTCGATGCTGACCTTGATAGACACGGAGTCATCCCTTCCGAGCGTCCGACGCACGAGGTCACGCGCGGAGGCCATGATCGCCTGAGGTGCGGCAGGAACCGGCGACCCACGACTCCGCCGTTCGGGTGGAGTGCGGAGAAACACCCCACCCCGGGGCGCCCGCCGTACCGGCTCCACTCAGGGAGGCCGGCCGGACAGCGGGACCGTCACCGGGATACGGCTTCTCAGGACCAGGACAACACCATCACGTCGTACACCGAAGACACACGACCCGCCTGGGCCTGCCCCACCTTCCGGTATCCCCAAGTGGCGTACGCCGTCTGCGCGGGTGATGCCTCGGGTTCCGGCCGCATCATGAGTGTGATCCTCTCGGCCTCGATATCCGAGATCAGTCGCCGGTGTATTTCCGCCGCGATTCCCTGCCGCCGCCATGCCCTCCGCACCGCGGGCTCGGCCACGTTGAACTTCCGCCGTCCCGTCTCTCTCACGGACGCCTCTTCGCGGGGCTCCAGCAGGGCACCCGGGCGGCCGCCGCGTTCGCCGCAGTCCGGCCGAGGCTTACGGGCGTGTGCCGTCGGCGGTGAAAGCCGTCACCCGTCGTGTCTGGTACCAGCACCGGCCGTCAGGGGAGCGGGTGGGTCTCCGGGTGGGACGAGGGCGGGGGACAGGCGATCCAGGAGGGCGGTGCGGGAGGAGATGCCGAGCTTGGCGTAGATGTTGCTGAGGTGGTACTCGACGGTTTTGACGCTCAGGATCAGTTCCTTGGCGATCTGCCGGTTCGTCAGGCCGGTGATGGCGAGACGGGCGACGGTGAACTCCTGTGCGGTGAGGGCGAGCGACGGCCGGGCGGGACGCACTGTGCGGCCGCAGGCGGCGAGTTCCCGCTCGCAGTGGAGCAGGAACGGCGTGCTGCCCAGGGCGGAGAAGATCTCGTGGGCCGCGCCCAGGTGCCGGGCGGCCGCCGTGCGGCTGCCGGCGCGGCGGAGGAACGCGCCGAGGTCCAGCTCCACGCGCGCACGTTCGAAGGGATCGGGTACGCGGGCAGCGGCCGCGAGGGCGACGGCGAAGGACCGTTCGGCCGCCTCGGGGCTGCGGCGGGCCGCCAGCAGGTTGGCGCGGGCCCGCGCCGTGGACGCGAGGACCGTGGGCCGGCCGTGCCGGGCTGCTGCCTGTTCCAGCGGCGCCAGGGCGCGGTCGGCGGCTTCGTACTCGCCCAGCACGGTGAGTGCCTCGGCCAGCCTGTGCCGCCACGGGTGGATGTCGGCACGAGCGGCGTCGGTCCCGGTCCCGGCGAGCGGCGTCAGCGCCGTCACCGCGGCATGCGGAGTGCCGCTGGCCAGGGCCAACCAGGCCCGGGCGCGGGCCACGTGGACCCGCGCGACAGGGCCGTCGCCGGCGCCGTTCTCACAGGCGGCCCGCAGATGCTCGGCTGCTCCGCTGCGTTCGCCGCGCAGGGCGCGCACCGTGGCGGCCCGGGAGCGGACCAGGGGCTCCAGCCACGAATGCCCGGTGTCGGTGGCGAGCGCGGCGGCCGATTCGAGGTGGTCCAGTGCGGTCGCCCAGCGACCGAGGCGGAATTCAGCCCAGCCGAGCAGCGCACCGGTGAGGATGCGCAGGGCTGCCGGACCCTGGCCGCAGTGGCGGGCTGCGGTGCGAAGGTCGCCGCGGGCGGCGGCCGGGTCGTCCGTCCACAGGCGGAGCACGCCGCGGGCCAGCAGCAGCCCGGTGTGCCGTCGGTCGACGAGGGACGCCTCGGGCAGCCAGGCGAGCTGGGCGAGGGCGCCCGCAACGTCCCCGCCGGCGCCCATGGCCACGAGGCGGGCGCAGCGCAGCAGCCCGCTGTCGAAGGGACCGGGCGGAAGGCCCTCGGCCTGCAGTGCCCAGTTCAGGGCGGTCTCGGCATGGCCGCGGGCGAGGGCGGCGTAGGTGAGTTGCTCCGCGATCCTGCGGGCCAGATGCGGTTCTGTGCCGGGATCGCACTGCTTCCATGCGTGGCCGAGGAGCGCCTCGGCGTCGTCGGCGTCGCCCCGGACGAGCGCGAGATGGCCGCGCACGTAGCGCTGCCGCACGGACGCACCGCCATGGGGCGCCGCCGTGGCGAGGCTCGCGGCGAGGGCGGAAGCCTCGTCGACGCGGCCGTCGTGGAGGAGGACGTCGACGGCGTCGGTGCCGAGGCGCTCACGCTCGGCAGGTGTCCCGGCCGAGCGTGCGGCGTGGCGGAGGAGGGACGCGGCCTTGGACCAGTGGCCGGAGCCCGCCTCTCGGCGCGCCTGCGCGGCGAGTTCACCGGCGAGTTCCGGGTCGGGGCTGCCGGTGGCCCGCAGTTTGTGGAGGACACGGACGTAGGCGTCGTCGACGAGCAGGGCGGCCGCCGCGTGGAGGGCGGTACGGCGGGCCGGGCCGAGGGAGTGGTAGACGGCGGCCCGCACCAGGGGGTGGGGGAAGGCCACGGACGGGGTGCCTGCGACGGCCTGGTCGGCGAGCAGGCCGTGAGCCACGGCCTGCTCGACGGCGGGCAGGGGGTCGGTGAGGCCGGCGAGCCGGGCCACGAGCGGCAGCGGGCAGGCGGTGCCCAGCACAGCCGCCGCTGCGACGAGATCCCGGGTGGCCGGTTCGCAGCGGGCCAGGTCGGCGAGCACGAGCAGCGCGTACGAGCGGGGTGCGGGCAGGGCGACATCCGGGGCGGCCAGATCCCCGGGCGGCACCTGCCGCAAGAGGGCCCGGGCGTGCAGCGGGTTGCCCTCCGTGTGGTCCCGCAGCCGTAGCACGGCGTGCGCGGGCAGCCGGGCCGGCACGAGGGCGTCGCTGAGTTCGCGCAGGTCCCGTGCGGTGAGACCGCTGAGGGTCAGCCTGGCGGTGTCCTCGTCGGCGATGAGCCGGCGCAACCCCTCGGGCAGGCGGGGGTCCGCCGCGTCCCGTGTGGCGAGGACGGTGAGCACACGTCGGCCGTGCAGCCTGCGGAGGGCGAAGGTGAGGGCCTGGAGGGACGGCGTGTCCGCCCAGTGCGCGTCGTCGATCACCATGACGACGGGGTCGCCGGTCCGGCCGTGGCGGGCGAGGCCGTCCAGGAGGTGCGCCCCTGCGGTGAACAGGTCGACGGGTCCCGGGCGGGTGCCGAGGCCGTCGGAGCCGAGCCCGTGGACGCCGGTGGGCGGCTCGTGGGAGGGCAGGTGTCCGAGCAGCTGGGCGAGCACCCCGTACGGCAGGGCCGCCTCGTCCTCGTCCCCGCTCGCCGCCAGCGTACGCACGGGGCCGGTGCGGCGCAGGAACTGGCGGACCAGAGCGGTCTTCCCGATGCCCGGTGGACCGTCCACGACGAGGAGGTGGGCGGACCCCGCCTCCGCGCGCCGCAGTCCGGCCCGCAGCGCGGCGAGTTCCGCTGTGCGGCCGCAGAAGAGGGATTCGACAGCGGGTGGGGGGACGTCCTGCGGACATGCTGACATCGCGACCCTTTCCTCGGCGGCGGGGCTGCTGGATCACCAAGGCACTGCGTCCACGATGGCGATCACGGGGTGGGGTTTCAACCGGTACGGGGATTTCGAGGTTTTCGTGGAGTTCGAAGGCCGGTCGACCCGGCGGGGTTGTGGGGAGGTTCGAGAAGACTCAGCAGTTCCAGCCACCCATGGAACGCAACAGGTTCCTCCGCGCCCTCCAGCACGGCGTGTCCGTACACGTCGCCGGCCTCGTGGTCCAGATCGATGATGAACCGCATACCGCCTCCGGGCGCGTCAGTGTCGTCGGACGAGGGGTGGTGTACGGGGCACGGACGGACCGTCACGGCGCCGGGGCCCGGAGACAATGCCGGCTCCCTGAGCGGGCGTTCCGCCGTGGGGCAGGGGCCGGGTGGAGGAGCGGGACTCTTCCGCCCGGGCGAGAAGCCGCAGCAGGTTGCCGCCGGTCACCAGCGCTTCGTCCCGCGGAGGCAGGTTCAGTGCGCGGATCTTCGCCAGTTCGAGCCCCGGGTGCAGCCAGGGTCCGTCCGAGCCGAACAGCAGCTTGCCGGGCCCGGCACGGCGCACCGCCTCGACCAGCAGGTCGAAGCGGCGCACCCCCGATGAGTCGGTGTGGACGTTCGGGTGCCGGGCGAGGTGGTCGAGGACGGCCCGCTGCGCACCCCAGTCGTCGGCGAAGCTGCCCAGATGCGGGATGATGAAATCGACGTCCGGGTATTCGGCGCCCAGGAGTTCGACGGGGGCGATGTCGCCCATCGGGTCGTACAGCACGGGCAGCCCGTGCCTGCGGGCGGCATCGCACACATCCCGGGTGATCGGCGCGTCCCGCCGGTGCACCTTGATCCCCCGGAAGCCCCACCGGCCGACCGCTTCGCCCACCATCCGGTGCACCCGGCCGGCGTCCCGCTGGGGGTGCACCATCGCGAACGGGATGAAGCGGCCCGGCCGGGCCGCCGCGATCCGGGCGAGCCGGCGGTTGGCCACGGCGTAGTCGTCGTGGAAGGCGGGGAGCAGTACGGTGCGGCGGATCCCGGCGGCGTCCGCCCGCCGCACGTACGAGCCGAGGGGCGCCGTGTCCCAAGGGCCGCTGAGGGCGGAGCCCCGGCCCGCGTGGCAGTGACAGTCGATGATCACGGAGATCACCCGCCCCGGCGAGGATCCCCGGGAGGAAGCTGGGCGCGGTCCGGCCAGGGACGGCGCAGCGCGGCGTACGACGTACCGCCGCGCGGCGGCAGGGCTCGGCCGCCCCGCCCGCCCACGGCGGGCGGGACCCCGGAGGCGCCGGCACCGAGAGCGGAACCGGGGCCGTGCGTGCCGGGCCGGTCGAGCAGCCGCCGGTACAGCAGCAGCGCGGGCGGTGTGGCCTCGACCCTGGTGTCGGTCCGCTCCACGCTGAGGTCGACACCCGTGACGGCCCGGTAGGCGTGCAGGTACCCCTGGACCTCGGTGCGCCAGTAACGGGCCCAGTTCGCCGCCTGGTTGCGGTTGTGCACATCCGTCCAGTTCCCGAAGCGTACGGCGAGCAGGATCTGTTCGCCGAACCGCCCGAGGTCGCGGAAATGGATGACGGTGTCCGGCGACCAGCCCTGGAGACGCTTCATGGTGTCGACCCGCTCCATCCAGGGCTCCGGGTAGGCGACCATCGTCCGGCCGGGAAGGAACTCGCGCATCTCGGGGCGGGCGAGCAGCCACTGCTGCATCAGCATCTCCTGCCGCGCCGTCCACGGCAGGTCCCCGTACTGGTTGTGCTGCCCCTCCGTCAGCAGCAGGTGGACGTCCTTGAGGGCGTTGAGGACGGGGAACCCGTCGGCGATGACGGTGGTGTCGTCGTCCTCCTTGTAGAAGACCGACGCCAGGTTGAGCAGGGTGTGGAACGCCTCCAGGAACCTGGGCCGGCTGTCCGCGGGCCGCAGCGCCTGCACGGCGGACGCGAGTGCCGTGATCCCGTAGTGGTGGTCGTACTCGTACGCCCGGCGCAGGTTCGTGAGCCGGTGCTGCTCGTCCTGGATGTAGCCCCACAGCAGGGGGTTGATGGCCCGCAGAGGGTCGATCTCCATATGGGCGAGGGGATCGCGGGCGCCGGGCCCGTGTACGTTCTGGAAACGGCGCGCGACCGCGTCGATCGACTGGACGAGCATCCCCTCCTCGTGCCAGTAGCTCCAGATGAGTTCGAGCAGGAAGGGAAAGGTCAGCTTGTCCCGCAGGATGCCGTAGCACTGCCGGCCGAAGCCCTCGGTGGTGTCGATGGCCTGCTCGCCGAGCTTCAGGCGGATCACACCGAGATACGGCAGCAGCGCGGGATCGGTCGCCGGGTTGCCACCGCCCTGCGGCTCGGCGGAGACGTACCGTCGCCACCGGTTCTCGATCGCCCGCCGGAACGCGTCGCCTCCCGGCTCCTGGCTGCCGTACCGCTCCCACTCCTGCGCAAGGTCCACGTCGCCGAAGAGGCGCGACACATTGCCGGACGAGACGTGGACGCCGCAATTGACCAGCAGGAACACCTCGGTGGCGACCTTCAGCAGCCGGTAGCCGTCCACACCGGGGAACGGCAGGGCGCGCGGTCCGGGATTGCGGCGCGGGTACGCCACCCCGCCGGGCTCCTGCAAGCCGCACAGGAAACCGTCGATCCAGCGCGCGTAGGCGTTGAACGAGATGCGTTCGGTGCTCCGCCGGATCACCGTCCAGAACGCCTGGTCGTCCGTGGGCTCCGTGTGCGTACGGCCCATATGGACCTGGACGCTGTCCCGCGCGCCGAACGGACGGGGGGTGACGACGACTTCGTCACTGCCCTCGTCCCGCACCTCCTCGCCCTCGTCGCTCCGCACGAACACACCGCGCACGGTGTACTCGGCGGGCTGCTGGTCCTCCGGAACGTCCCAGTGCGCCAACCGTGGGTCCGTCGCGTCGACGGTGTGCAGGGGCCCCACCCCGTCGATGCTCCACTCGACCCGTACGCCCGGCGGCAGCGCCGCCGCGTGGGTATCGGGCGAGTTCTCGGACAGGGTGAGCTGAACCCGCCCGCCCTGCGGGATGCGTTCCGGGCGGGCTGTGACGACGGCCATGGCCTACCTCCTCAACTGCTGGTGACGGCTCGCTCGCGGACACCCGCGCAGCCCGTCAGGGTGGTGAGCGTGCTGGACAGGGCCCAGTGCGTGATCAGTGAGCCGAGCAGTCGGCTCTCCGCCTCGGGGCTGATCCGGGCGGTTGCCCGGGCCTGTCCCAGCACCGCGAGGACGAGAGTGGGCGGCGCGGTCCGCATCAGGGCCGGCCGTGCCGCCCATGCGGCGTACCGGGCGAGGAGCAGCTCGGGCGTACGGGACGCCAGTGGCAGCGCCTCGCCGAGGCTGCGGCCGCCGAGCCCGGGCGGCCGGTGGTCGCGCAGCAGCCGCGCCAGCCCGGGCAGTGTCGCCTCCAACGCGCCGATCAGGCGGCGCGTCGGCAGCGGGGCACGGGTGGGGGGATAGAGGGACGACCACACGGCCGCCAGTCGTCCCCACTGCGGGTCCGGGTACAGCGCCTGCCCGAGAGCACAGCTGAGCCGGACCCTGATGTACGGGAAGGGATGCGGATCGCCGGGCGGCGGCGGGGTGAGCACGAACTCCCGCGGAAGGCTGACCACGCCCATCAGACCGAGCGTGCCGGCGATGCCGAGCTTCCCCACACACCAGAGGTCCGCGACGATCTCGGAGACCCACCGGCCCCACCAGGTGTACGCCACCCGGTCCACCGCGCTCCGCGCACCCCGCCCGACCTCGAACAGCCGTGCCCGCAGGTCCGGTACGAGCCCGAGCAGCGCGGCCACCTGGTGCCCCGCCTCATGGACCAGCGATGCCCCGACGCCGTACCCCACCATGCGCTCCCGGGGGATCCGGATCAGCGCGACCGGAGTCCGACCGCCGCCCGGAATCCGGGTATCGGCCCGGCGGATGGCGCCACCGGATCCCCGGTCGAGATAGCAGACAACCGGGGGCGGCACGACCGTCGACGCCGGCACACGCAGTGCGTCGGCCGCCGCCGTATCCAGCCCGGACAGCCACACCCCGACGGTGCTCTCGCTGCGCTGGGTGAGCGCGTCGTGGAACACGTCGAACTGGGTCAGCACCTGGTTGAACCGCCAGCGCACCAGCGCATGACGATGCTGCATCTCCTCGGGCGGGGCGCCCCGGCCGGGTCCGGCGAGCCAGGTGAGGAAGGCCCGGGCCCGGGCCCGCAGGGCGCGGCGCTCCCTGATCATGCAGGCCTCGATCGCGGCCTGCGCGGCGGGTGCCGGAGCGGCGGCGAGCACCATCGTCTCGTGCAGCACGAACGGCCTGACCTGGTCCAGCCGGGCCAGCAACGCCCGCGTCTCGCCCTCGAGCAGAGCGGCCACCTCAGGCCGGGCCGGTGTCACGGTCAGATCCCCAACAGGACGATCTTGCGTCCCTGGCGCACCCAACGACCCGACCGCGCGGCACGGCCGGGCACCGGTCCAGGGCCCGGTGCCGGCCCGACGGGCAGCACCCCGGCGGACGCCTGGGCCCCCGGACCGCAGCAGCGGTGTGCCTGCTGGCCCGGCGCCGCCCACGAGCGCGGCGGGACCTGCACGGCGGGCCCCGCGCCCGGGTGGCCGCCGGCCGGGGCGGGCGCCGGCCAATGCCATGGCGCCGGCTGGGCGAACTGCCGGAACCGCCGGGCCACCCCCGGCGCATGCCGCCGGGCCGCCGCCAGCACCGCGTCACCGGCCAGCGCCTGAGGTGCACCCTGCCGCCGGTCGAGCGCCGCGTTGCCCGCCGCCGTCGCCGCCAGCCGCACGATCCGCCGGGCGACCTCGAACTCGTACTCCTCGTGGTCCGCGCCCTCGGCCTCCAGCTCGAACAGGTTCTGCGCCATGGTGCCGAGCCGGGTGCCGACCGCCGTGCCGATTCCCGGTGCGACCATCGAGCCGAGCGCACCGCCGACCGCCGGCAAAGCGGCCCGTGCCACGTTCTTCACGATCCCGCCGAGGGAGCGCCCGACCGGTGACCGCAGGAAGCCGCGCACACCCCGCGACACGTTCCGGAACATCCGGCCCAGGAACTGTTCCAGTTCCGCCTCGCTGGAGACCTCCAGCAACTCCGCGGCGAGCTGCGCCTCCTCAGCCTCCGTCAGCGGACTCTCCAGCGACGTCATGCCCGCCTCGAGGGCGACCTCGCCCTCCGCGTGCCCGTATTCCTCCCAGGCTGCCTCCGCCTCGGAACCGAACTCCGCCTCGGCGCCCGGGAACTCGTGCAGCGCCGCCCCGGCACCGAACTCGTGGTCCCCCTCGTAGGTTTCACTCGCTCCGAAGGGGGCGAGACCGTACTGCTGCATTGCCCATCAACTCCTCGCCGTCGTGAGCCGACCGACCGTGGTCCGGCAAGCCCCTGCAAGATCGAGGGGCGTGACACGAAGTTATGAGGAGGACACCATGCGTCACCTCAGGGATCGCCCCCGAGATTCCCCCAGTCCCCAGGGCCTCCTGAACCCCGGGGTAGCCCCAGGGGCGCACGTCTGCGGGCTGCGGCGCCCTCCGGCACTGGTGCGAAACCTCCGGTGCGCCGGTCGGCCGGGGTTTGAGCCACTGGACGGGAGTGACTTCCCGCGATCACCGACGCGGCACCGGTCCGCCGGCTTTCCGGTCTGTCAGGCCGGGCCACCCGCCCGGCCGCCATCAGGCTGACAACGCACAAGCGCCGGCCGCGGTAATGGCCGGAGACGACCTCGTCCGGGTGGTCGTCGTGCGTGGAAGGAGGCTGAGGGGACCCGCTGCCGGTCCGCCTTCGCGACGACCGGAGGTGCAGCCGCCGCGGTCTCCGAGGCCCTTGGTGCTCATCCGTCCACTGTCAAGGACCAGGGATCTCCTCCGAGGGGCACCCCCGGGTTGCCGGTACCTGCACGGCAGCCGGCGGAGCCGGACCGCCGGAACCACCGAAGGCGAGTGGCACGCCCGTCCGTTACCTCCTTGCCCGTGTCGGAGGCGACCAGTACGGTCCGGCCATGAACTGGACACTCGAAGTCGTTCTGGTCCCGGTCTCCGACCTGGACAGGGCGAAGGACTTCTACGCGACCAAGTGCGGCTTCAAGACGGATCTCGACACCGAGGTGGCGCCGGGCATCCGGATCATCCAGCTGACCCCGCCGGGTTCGCGCTGCTCCATCGCCCTGCAGAGCGGGATGCCGCTGGCACCCGGTGAGATGCCCATGACGCCGGGTTCGCTCCAGGGGCTCCAGCTGTGCGTCACCGACATCGACGCGGCACGCGCGGAGCTGACGTCCCGCGGCGTGGAGGTCAGTTCCGTCCAGCATGTGGATCCGGAGGGCTGGACGGAGGGCAAGGGCGACACCTGGAACTCGTTCATGTTCTTCAGGGACCCGGACGGGAACGGCTGGACGGTCCAGGAAGCACCCTCGGAGCTGTCCGAACGCTGAACGCGCCGGGGAGCCCGACTTGTCGTCTGTGAGCCGGCTTCTCGTCTCCGGGGCGGCCGGCCCGCAGCCGCACCCCGGAAACGGACCTGTGCGGCGGGCCGCCGCCCGGGCGCCTTGGCCGGAACCATGACCGGCCACCCTGTCCGGTCACCGGGCCTCGCTTCATCCGACCGGCTGGCCGATCCCCAGCATGTTCCCCTCGCTGTCGCGGAACCACGCACCTCGTTCACCCCGTGCACCCTTGCTCGGGTAGTTCCCCTCGATCTCCGCGATCCCGTTCTGCGTGCGCAGTCCGGGCAGGTCGACGTCCTCGAACACCACACCCCGCTGCCTGAGTTCCGACACGACGGCCTCGATGTCATCGACCTCCCAGCCCATCTGCGTGAACGTGCCGGGCGAGGTCCCCGCCGATTGGAACAGCGCGAAGTCCACGCCCCCGCACCGGTACAGCAGGCCGCCCGGCCGTTCGTCCACCGGTTCCAGTCCGAGCTGCTCGGAATAGAAGCGCCGCGCTCGGCCCAGATCCTGGCACGGAAGCCTGGTCGCAACGCTGCCCCGGGACAGGGCGCTGCAGTTGTCTGCGTTCATGCCTCCACTGTGCCGCGAGCGGTGACCGGAACGGCGGAGGCACCAGGCGCGCCACCGCGAGCGGCCCCGGAGCGCGGAACCGGCGGGCACGGCCCCGCACTGGGCTGCTGTGCGTCCATACGGGGGATCCCTTGAGATGACTCGTGGTCGTACCGCAGGTCATGCAGGACGATGGGCGGTGGATCGGTCGTCCCCCTCGGAGAGGAGCAGCGAAGGATGCACGCCAGCAAGGGTGATCGTCTCGTCGTCCATGGCCGGGTCGTCGGCAAGCATGATCGAGTGCTGGAGATCGTCGAGGTCCTGGGGCCGGACGGCTCGCCGCCTTACAGGGTGCGGGCGGAGGACGGACACGAAACGATCATGACCCCGGGCCCGGACAGCGTCGTCGACCACCGGCGGCACGCCGACAAGGCGTAGACGGGGGCGCCTTCCCCGTCTACACGGTGCGGTCGTCATTCGCCTCGCCAGATGTTGTCGAAGGCGGCCTGCTCGATGGCGCGTCGCTGACGCATGGCCTCCAGTTGCGTCCGTGCGTCGTGGACCGCGGCAAGCACCGTGTCCGCGGTGTCATCGCCGGTACTCGGGAAGTCGGAGGGACCCTCCCGGTCCTTGCCGTGGACGCCGGCGGCCGCGGCCAGAGTCGCCAGAACGGGCTCGCCCGCTGCCCAGCGGCTCTCCGCCTCGCGGCGGCCCGGAGAATCGGCCGGCACGACGCGACCGTCCCGGAACAGGCCGCGGCGTTGTCGGTCGAGCTGCCCTTCCGCTTCAAAGGCGGCCAGATAGGCGGCGTAGAGGCCGCGGCCCCTGCGCCACAGCCAGTCGTCGACCGATTCGTACGGCGATTCGCGGACGAGCGAGGATGCGGCCTGATCCAACAGAGAGTCCGTTGTCGTCGGGGGATCGCCCGGCACGATGCGATCGACGTCGAGGGTGACGGCCCGCGCTTGGAGAAGATCGATCACCTCGGCTCCGGCGAGGGCGAGGGACAGGTCACCCTGGTCCACGGAGCGGCTGACCGCCTCGTCCGAGGAGATGTACATCAGGTCCCGTGATGTGCTCATGGATCAGCTTCGCCTCGCGACGGTCGAAGGGTTCTGTCCTGCCGGCCCCGGCCCGCAGTAGCCTCTCGTGCGCGCCCGATCAGCGCAACCACCCTCCACGGCCGGGACGGCGGCGCCGGCTGCGGACTGCGGGCGTTCCCCCCGGGCAACGGCCGGCCGTCGAGCCCGAACGGAAGCGCGGATCACCGGGTGGTGAGCACCATCCGGAAGCGCGCGGCACCCGAGAGCATCTTCTGGTACGCCTCACCTGCCTCGTTCAGGGACACCACCTCGACTGTCGGCCGGATCCCGTGCAGGGCGCTGAACGCCATGGTGTCCTGCACGTCCTGCGAAGTGCCCGACGGATGGCCGCGGACGGTCCTGGCGCCCGTGATCAGCTGAGCGGGGTGGATACCCGGCGGTTCGGGAGCAACGCCGATCACCACCAGCTCGCCGCGGTGTGACATCCCGTCCACCGTCGCTGCGATGGCTGCCGAGCCGGTGGCGGTGGCCAGGACGACTTTGGCCCCGCCGAGGAACCGCAGCGCGTCCGCGACGGAAGGCGTCCGTCGTGCTGTCGACGTAGTGGTGCGCACCGAGCTGCTCGGCGAAGCCGGCCTTGTCGGCTCCACGGGCGATGGCCACTGTCTCGAAGCCCATCGCAGCCGCGTACTTCACCGCGAGGTGGCCGAGACCGCCGATGCCGAGCACGGCGACCAGGTCGCCCGGCCGGGCGGAGCTGTACCGCGACCCGTTGTACGTGGCCACCCCCGCACAGGCCATGGGGCCGGCATCGACCGCGGCCAGCCCGTCCGGGATCCGGGCCAGGGCGTCGACCGGTGCGATCACTGTCTCGGCGAAACCCCCGTCGTATGCCCAGCCGGGGACCTTGAGGCTCTCGCACACGATGAAATCGCCCTGCCTGCACGGTGTGCAGTGGCCACAGCTGCCGCCGAACCAGCCGACGGCGACCCGGTCGCCCACCTGCCAGCCCCTGTTGTGCGTCGCGTGGCCCAGTTCCGCCACGCGCCCGGCAATCTCATGACCTGGGACCAGGGGAAAACGGACGCCCGGTACCCCGTCGTTCACGAAGATGGCGTCAATGTGGCAGATCCCGCACGCATCCACGGCGATGCGAACATGGCCGGGGCCCGGCTGCGGCACCTCGCGTTCGGCGATCTCGAAGGGTCCGCCGGCCGCGGCGACCTGCGCGACTCGGTATGTACTCATCTGGTTCTCTCCCAGAAGCAGGCGCAACGGACCCTGCTACCCAGCAGACCAGCTCCGGCCCGATCGTGCGCGCCGAAGCGGCCGGGACGCCGGGCGGGCCCGGCTGTGCCCGCACTGCACGCCGGCTCGACCGGCCGGGTCGCCCTGCGGACATCCGGCGCCGAACCGACCGCGTGGTCCGTGTCGCATGCCCGCGACGAGGACGGACGGCTGATCGCGATCGCCGTCCGAGTGCAGGTGCCACGAAGCGACCGGACGGCAACGCCCGAGCGGTGGCCGTCGTGCCTGAACGCATGAGACCGGCCGTGTCCTGCGACCGCCGAGCCGGACCGGGACGGCCGGGCCCAAGTCCACCGCGGCGTGAACGACCCGGCTCCACCCCCGCCACCCCGGCCGTGCCGCCACCGCGACGGCCAGGGCAGGCGGAGACGGTGCGAACTCAGCCGGCCCGTACGGAGATTGCCGCGACGGGGCAGGCACGCGCGGCCTCCCGTACCAGCGCGCTGCCACGTCCGGTTCCGGCGCCGGGCACGAGCTCCCCGAATCCGTCGTCGTCCTGGGTGAACACCTCGGGCACGGTCAGCGCGCACTGCCCGGCTCCGATACACCGCTCCCTGTCGATGTCGATCACCATTGTGGGCTCCCCGTGTTCGTCCACCGCCCTCACCAGGTGACCGGCAACTCGACCATCCCCTGGATGGTGTCGCCGGGCCTGAACGGGATCCGGTCGACCGGCTCGGCCAGACGCAACCCCGGCAGGCGCTCGAACAGCGTCCCGATGGCGATCTCCATCTCTGCCCGCGCCAGGTTCTGTCCGAGGCACTGGTGGATACCGAAGCCGAACCCCACGTGATGCCTGGCCGACCGGTGCCAGTCCAGTGTGTCGGGCTCCGGATACACGGACGCGTCCCGGTTGATCACCGAAGTGGAGAACACCACCCCGTCGTCCTTGCGGATCACCTTCCCGGCGATGTCGATGTCCTCGGTCGCGACCCGCAGTATGCCGTCGGCGATCGACAGGAACCGCATCAACTCCTCCACGGCAGTGGGCAGCAGCGAAGGGTCCGTCCGCAGCTCGGCCAGCTGCGCGGGATGCCTGAGCAGCGTGTACACGCCCAGCGAGATCATGTTGGCCGTGGTCTCGTGCCCGGCGACCAGCAGGACCACCGTCAGCGACACCAGCTCTTCGACGCTCAGCTCCCCGGTCTCCAGCCGCTCGGCGATCAGCTCGTCCAGCAGGCCCTCACCGCCCGACGCCGCGCCACTGGTCTCCTTCCGTTTGCGGTCGATCAGCCGGGCCAGATAGGCGTCCATCTGTTCCCGCCCGTCCTCCACATCCGTTGCCGACGGGCCGCGCAGGAGACGCCGCGACTGTTCCTCGAAGAACTCGTGGTCCTCGTACGGCACGCCCAGCAAGGCGCAGATCACCACGGAAGGAACCGGCAGCGCGAACGCACTCACCAGTTCTGCCTCCCGGCCGCGGGCCACCATCGCGTCGATCAGCCGGTCCACGGTCTCCTGGATCCGCGGACGCAGCGCGGCGGCCCGGCGCACCGAGAAGGCGGGGATCAGCATCCGCCGCTGGTCGTTGTGCTCGGGGTCGTCGACACCGATCAGTGCGGCACGGCGGGGACGGGTCTCCGCGAATCGGCGGGTCGGCGCGGGAAACGCAGCGTTCTGCCGGTCCGATGACAGCCGGCTGTCCGAGAGCAGCGCCCGCGCTTCGGAGTGGCCGGTCACCACCCACACCGAACGCCCGTCGAAGAGGGTGACCCGGCTCAGCGGCCGGTTGTCGCGCAGCGGCTGGTAGGCGGTGGGCGGATGGTAGGGGCAGGTACGGTCCTGGGGGAAGGCAACGTTGTCGGAGGGGAAGCGGGCAGGGGTCGTCACATCAGCCATCGAGCACCTCGCGCGGTGATCCGATTCCTTCGGTCCCATTACATGCCTTAGGCATCTATCTTGCAGCGGTGTGATTCGGCCAAATGCCATCGGGCGCCACCGCCACCCTCAGCGCCCCCCACCGCCGATGCCCGCCTCAGGAGATCCCTGCCGCCCGACAACGACGGGACCGGGACGACGCGGCGCACTCGTGTGTGCATGACTGCATCTTCGCCTCGTCGGTTCGCCGTTCGGTGATCAACCGTGCTCAGTCGCCCGTACGGATGACGCAAAGCAACGTCCGCATGCGTGGCGCGGACGGCCGTGGTCTCTTCCCCTTACGGGGATGCGGTGGTCCGGCCTCAGGTCCCGGCCGGCGATGACAGGCTCGCTTCCGGACCGGCGGTCATCGTTACGGCGGACAGCTGTTCGTCGAGACCGGCCTCGCGCCGCTCCACGCCTCGCTCCTCTGCGACGCCCGTCCCAGCACCCCGGAAGCCGTCGGCCCCCTCGGGCAGGCGCGCCGAAGGCCGGTCGTCTCACTTTGCCGGTGCGTTGCGTCTCGATCCCCTGGGCGCTCCGACCGTGGTCAATTCAAGGACCGCCATCTCCCCGTTCGCTTGCACCAGTTACGGTGCTGACGTGGCAATCTCAGGGGTGGACGCAGGATCAGGGACCGCGGTGCTGCTCGCGGCGGCGCCGGTTGGAAAGGGCCGCATGATCGATGCGGCATCGGTGCTGTCGACGCTCGCGGCCGTCCCGCCCAGCGTGCTGACCGGCACCGTCTCGGCCACGGTGGTGGAGCTCGCCGACCCTCTCGATCCGCAGGCCGTACTGACCCGCATCCGAGGCGCGGCCACCACGTCGGGGCCCCTTGTCCTCTGCCTTGCCGGACAGCTCCACGTCGATCACAAGCAGCACCAGCTGCATCTGGCACTGGCCCGTACGACCCCTTCGACCCTCCGCTACACCGGCGTGCCGTGGCACTGGCTCATCACCGAACTGCGGCTGCGTCGCACGGGGGCCACCACCGTCATCGTGGACCTGGTGGCCGATGCGGACGCATGGGAGCAGCTGCGCCGCCAAGGGCTGACGCTCGGGCCCGGAGTCCGCCTGTACGGACGCGTCACCCCGCCTCCGCCGCGCAGCGTCGTCGCGAGCCCGGCCTATCTGCGCGCATGTGCCGCGGTGTGGCGCAGTGGAGCCCGGCCGCCGATCGGTCGGCTCCACCAGCATGCCGCCGCCCGTGCCGACGGGCCCGACGACCCACTGCTCCTGGCCGTCGAACCAGTCGAGACCGCAGCAGCAGCAACCGGAGACCGGCCGGCGGTACCGATCCCTGCTCAGCCCCCTGCTGGTCCCGCCAACCGCCCTGCGGGCGTCGATCCGCATCCGGCGATCATGGCCGCGGCGCGGGCCGGGCGACACGATGAGGCCGTAGCCCTCGTCACGGCATGGGAAACGGACGCCCTCCAGACACACGGCCCCGGCTCGATGGAGGCGATCCACTGGCTCGAGGTGCGCGCGGATCTCGCGCGTCTCGCCGGCGATCCGGCCCGTAGCTGCGAGCTGTGGATGGAAGCCGCGACAGCACGTCTGGACCGTAGGCAACAAGGCGTCGACCATCCGGACGTGGAGGCGGACGTCGACCGTGCCCACCACCAATGGGAGCACGTGCCGGACCCGGACCGGGCACGACGGCTCGCCCCGCTCCTGGCCTCCTTGCGGCGCCGAGTGCCCGGACGCCAGCATCGCGCCCTGCAGGCATTCCAGCGTCGCCTGGAACACCTGCAGAACCGCCCGGCCAGCCCCGTGGGTTAGGGAGTCGTCGTCGGTGCCCGGGCGCTGCACCACTGCGGTGGGCGCGGGCCCGCCCGGGCAGCAAGGGCCGGGCCGTCGTCCGGTTCGGCGGTCCTCACCGCAGGCCGTGGGCGTCAGTGGCGCTGGTTACGGTGGTGGGCATGATCGATGCCGAGGATGTCCGCCGTATTGCCCTGTCCCTCCCCGAGACGGTCGAGAAGGAAGCGTGGAGCATGCCCACGTTCCGAGTGGCCGGGAAGATGTACGTCACCATCCCGGATGACCAGACATCGTTCGCCGTCCGATGCCCGAGGCATGAGCGGGCGGAGCTGATCGCGGCCGAGCCGGACAAGTTCTGGGTGCCGCCGCACGAGGCGAGTTCGGCATGGGTCCGGGTCAGGATCGCAGCGCTCGAGGACGTGGACGAACTGTGCGACATCGTCGTCGACTCCTGGCGCCAGGCGGCACCGGACCGACTGGCCGAGCAGTTCCCCCGCCTGCGGCCTGGCCCTGATCGCGGCGAGTGACTACCGCTCCTGGGCCCGGCAGCGTAAGCCGATCCGCATTAAGACCGTGTCCTATGTGGTGAGGCGGAGGAGTCGCTTGTAGCAGCAGATGGCTGCGGCGAGGCCGAGGAAGGCCAGGTAGTTGCGGGGGTGTCGTTCGTAGCGGTGGTTGAGCCGGCGGTAGCCGGTCAGCCAGGACATGGTCCGCTCGATCACCCACCTGCGGCGCCCGAGGCGTTCTGACGACTCGATGCCCTTGCGGGCGATGCGGACGCCGATACGTTTCCCGCGGAGCCATTTCCGCAGTTCAGGTATGTCGTAAGCCTTGTCGGCGTGCAGACGCTGGGGTTTGAAGTTCCGGCCGCGGTGGGGGTCGTGTCTCGTTTGGTGACCGAGGAGCATGGGCTTCAGGGCCTGGCTGTCGTGGGTGTTGGCGGCCGAGAGGCCGACAGTGAGGGGCAGTCCGTTCGCGTCCGACAGGACGTGCATCTTGGAGCCCGCTTTGCCCCGGTCCACGGGGCTCGGGCCGGTGAGTTCGCCCCCATTTTCGCCCTGACGTGGGCGGAGTCGAGGACGGCCCGGGACAGGTCGAGCAGGCCGGCGTCGTCGAGGCGGTGCAGGATCTCTTCGTGCAGCCGGCCCCACACCCCGGCCCTGGACCAGATCAGGAACCGGCGATGGGCGGTCGACTTCGAGACGCCGAAACAGGGCGGCAGAGCCCGCCAGGCACATCCGCTGACCAACACGTAGATGATCGCAGCGAACAGCGTCTCATCAGGCGTGTCCTGCGTCCCGCCGCCCTGCGGCCGCACCCGAGAAGGCGGGATCAAGGGCTTCGCGATCTCCCACAGCCCGTCCGGAACAATCCAACTCCACGTACCCCGCCCCATGACAGCCCCAACGACCACCTCACCACATAGGACACGGTCTAAGGCCAATACCGGTGACTTTGATGGTGGTGGGTCGTTGGGGGTGGTGTGCCAAGGCCAGGTCAGGTGAAGTCGTCATCGGGTGAGCGATTGTCGGACCGGATCGCTCTGGGTGTGCTGACGCGGGTGTTTCCGCCCGAGTTGGTGGATGAGGTGGTCGTGGAGTGCGGGCGCCTGGAACAGCGGTCCCGGCTGCTGCCGGCCCGGGTGGTGGTCTACTTCGTGCTTGCGATGTGTCTGTTCTCCGGACAGGGCTATGAGGAAGTGGCCCGGCTGCTGACGCAGGGCCTGGAGAGGGTGCGGCGGTGGGAGAAGCCGTGGCGGGTGCCGACGACGGCGGCGATCGGCAGAGCCCGCAGGCGGTTGGGGCCGGAGCCGTTGAAGGTGTTGTTCGACCGGGTGTGCCGGCCGGTGGCTGCCTCGGACACGGCTGGTGC